>DASWDL010000058.1:0-9122 GCA_036395315.1 Nitrososphaeraceae archaeon | reverse complement strand
TACCTTGGCATCCAAACCTAGGTTAACGCAATAGGATATTTCATTGGCCAGCTTCACCAATTTCCCTGAAACCTTCGTCGAAATCCTCCCTAACTTTATTTAAAAACGTCATGAATTTCTTGTCATTTGACAGAATTTCCTTCATTCTATGCTCCAGTTCATAGTAAGTAATACTTGCATCACCACTGTCAGATTTAGGATTTGAAGCATGTATGTTCGACTCTGTATACATAATGGCTATTTTGAACAGAAGAGATTTAGCATTCCACTCTAATTCGAGTTGTAGATTTTTCGCCATTTCGTTCTTATAGTCGGTATTAGTAGAACTCCGGATGTCCTCCAATGTAGCCGCTGTTCTCTTGCAAGATTGTCTAAGATAATCAGTAATTACAGAGTATAGTCTGGCAGTAACGGAGTTTATAGTATCCTCTTCAAAATAGGAATAAAGAATTGTTTGCAGCACTATGTTCTTACTATACTTTTTTAATAATATTGGGGAATAGCTAGTCGTCTCTGATAGTACGTAAAAAATGCCTAAAGAAGTCAACTTATATTTTCTTAAACCTCTAAGCAACCTACTTTTCCTCTCTTCAATGAGACTGTAGCTTATCAATCTCATCGCAATTGATTGTATTTCAATAGAGTTATCCTTATCCCTAAATTTTAGATAAGATCCCAATTGGCTTGAAATATCCAAGTCATTCATAATTCTAAACAATAGTGATTTTTCGTGATCACTTAGTGTTGGTTTCCGATACTTTGATAGGGCACTAAAGTATTCAGTGTAGTCCACTAGTTTGTTACCTTCCATTAATTTACTGGAATACTAACGTATGAACAACATTTAAGAAGTTATTGATAGTTTGTAGCAATTTTTAGGACGCAAAAGAGAAAATTCCATGAAAATAAATGGTTAACCTGTTTCTATAATTTAATTAGATTCAAATTTTGGGTTTACTTCTTAAATACGTCCAATCCATTAATGTATTAACATATCCAAGCACGAGGAAGCTCGAAGTTTCCATGGGATAGGTATTCTCAGTTTCCGCATGCTCCCAATCTTTTGGTCTCCATACTATTAATTCGTTCATGAATGATTCTTTAAGTTTAATAGTAGTAGTTCAGTCTCACTTTTTAGGGGCCATCGTCTAGCTTGGTCAAGGATACCAACTCATTTGAGGTAGAAGCCTGGGGCGCTGGCGGTCGTGGGTTCAAATCCCACTGGCCCCAATGTGATATTAGTTCTCTAATTGGATTCACTTCAAAAATAAAAGTGAAATCAATTGCAAACAGGCCAAGAAGTTGAGGAATCCAGTGCATATTCGCTCTTTGTATATGCAGCAAGATCGCCACTTACGCGCGATTATTATCTAAGGCGACTAGGTATTTTCTTTAATCACATTAATTTGCTACCTAATGAAACAAAGGAAGAGAGATGTAATTTTTTCGCTGTACAAGGGATTAAGAATCCAAATTGGGCATTTAGCTATATTATTAAATTCTTGCAATTTCAAAAGGAGGGGGTTCAAAGAGAAGAGATAACTGGAGCAACGCTTCGTAACTTTGTAAAATCGATAAAATTGTTTTGTGAAATGTCCGATATTCCAATTGCATGGAAAAAAAATTACTCGAGGATTACCAAAGATGCGGAGACATGCGGACGATAGGGCTCCTACCATGGAAGAAATTCAAAAAATTTGTGAATATCCTGATAGGAGGATTAAGGGATTAGATTACACAATGGCGTCATCTGGCATAAGGCTGGGAGCGTGGGATTACTTATATTGGGGGGGCACGTAAAACGAATAAAAAGTGAAGGGAAAATTGTAGCCGCAGAAATAATTGTTTATGCCGGCGATGATGAAGAATTTTTTTCCTTTATAACCCCTGAAGCATACCATCATCTAGAAAAATGGATGAATTATCGTGCGGAATGCGGGGAATATATAGATGAAGAAAGTTGGATTATGAGGCAATTATGGAATACTAAAGAAGGTCGCTATCATCATGGCTGTGTGCAAATGACCAAGTTGGAGGGCGTGAGCCAATACAAACGGGCCTGTAATTAGCAAGTCTGTCTATATATAGCATAGACAACAAATCGGTGGTACAAGCAGCACACCATTCTAAGAGCGATAACGTCTTGCTGATTCTTCAATAGGATAGTCATTGGCACTCATATCACGCCTACGCATAAGGCCGTCATTAACGAATTCCCAATGCTCATTACCATGAGTTCGCATCCACTGGTTTGGATTGTCAGCATCTCTCCATTCGTATTCAAAACGCACAGAAATTCGATTTCCAGTATAGCACCAAAGCTCTTTCATAAGTCGATAATCTAGTTCCTTTGACCATTTTCTTCTTAGGAACTCTATTATTGCTTCTCTACCATTGAAGAACTCAGTACGGTTACGCCATTGAGAATCGGGAGTATAAGCCTGCGCTACGATTTCCGGATTCTTTCTGTTCCAAGCATCTTGTGCAGCTTTAACTTTGGCTCTGGCCGTTTCTTCGGTGAATGGAGGTTTGATTGAAGAAGTTGTTCCCACAATCGTATGAATAATACTCAAAAGCTATTTTTTTGTTTGTATCAAAGTCAAAACTTTTCTTTACTACTGCATCAACGTTATGTTGATATTTAATTCCTAATGAAAACAGTTGGAATGCAGTGCAATGCACTATGGACTCGTTGTTCATTAGAACTGGTTTAATCAAACAATATATGAAGCAAAATAAGATTCTTCACCCGCTCCCGATATTGATACAATTCAAAAAGGAAGGAGAAATTGACGGTAGAATGAACAAAACTTTTCTTTCGAATTAACCTGCGACGGGAATATAGAGTCATTTTCCATATTTATCACATGCTTCTTACTAGTTAGCATGGTATTAACCACACTGACAATAGTTGGTAACGGTACCCTTATTTCAGCCGCTGTTAACCCCACGAGCAACACCATCACGCGGGTAGAAAATCTTGAACCACCAAAATCCCAGGAATATACGCTGGTAGCGTAGCCTCCGCTACCTTGAGGAAATTACTGGACGAAAACCAATAGTATTTTCGCAGTTTGCAAAGGACTATGCCGAAGCTCTTGTATAAGAGATAACCAACCGACGCAGATTCCGAAATTGATGTTTGGCATTTTACGCTCAATTCTTCAACACTGTCGAAATGGATTCAATGTTCTATGAAAAATCCTATTCACAGATGACCAAGGGTACTACCACAAGGAAAAATTAGAGCCTGGCAGAAATAGATTTACTTTAACAGATGATGTAAGACGATTTCTTTGACCGACTTTATTTCTAATTCAAATGTACGTACCTTTTTGTCCACACTGAGTTTTAAATTTACATTAGAGGTAGAAGGAATGAGAAGATACAAAGGCACATTGTTGATTATATTTACCGTCGTGTCACCATCTCGACCAATGAATCCAGATGTAATGAGGTACGCCTTATCCTGACCATCAATTGTAAGTAAAAATAATAATTCCCTTGAATCTGCCTTCGGAATGACCGTAGATTCTGAAGCTTTCAGTATCAGCGTTAAAACATATTCAAACCCCAGATGTTTGCTGTATTCATCCCGATAGGAAGTAATATTCTCATCGATTCCTGCAGCTATTTCGCTTTTTGCCGGAAATGATGAAAATGATTTCCATTTCAATGGTAGCTCTTTTTGAACATCATTCAAGTAATATGTAGCTGAGACATGCTCAGCAAATTTAGAAATGAACCGGTGACCAACTTTTAGTGTCCAGACATGAGCACTGAAGGTTTCTTCCTGTAATGGTTCGCCGTTTTTAGTAGCGTGAATCGTAACTGAGATATCATAACGAATTAACCTATGTTCAATCTTTAGATGAGTGCCAATAAAAAATTGATTAGCTTTCCTATTGCTGAATCCGCTGGTCCTAGCGGCAGCGGTACACTTGGTTCGTCCAACTAAGACTTTACTTTCATTGAATTATTTAAACCAGCTATCGTAATAGTTGATTAACTTAAAAAATCAAGGCCCGGCTTGTCGCAAGATGCGGAATAAAAGTATCTATTTTCTTGAGAAGAAGACAGACCACACACAATTCTATCTGCTTAACCAGCTTTAAATTCCGCTGGTTTCTTTTTTCCTGATTTCTACTGAAACTTTCTCTCCGACCTTAAAACCCATATCTTCATACTCTCTCATACTCAACTTGAATGTCGGAGAATCGGTCAGACCACCAGCACCACCAATCATTCCAGCTACATTTCCCATTGCCTTAGGCAAATTTTTCATTAAATCTTCTGGAGAACTAAATCCCATCACCTTGGGGCTAAAAGGATTTAGCTGTTTTGCTTCTCCAGACTTGTAATCATTAGGGTCGGTAAATCCGATGTAAACATACGGACTGCCATCTTGCGCTGCTTCAATCTTTGAGACCGTAAATTCTTTTATCATTTACAATTAAATTTGATAGCACGTCATTTTAATATATTCATAAGGTTTGGAAGTTTATCCGCGGTCGTGTTGACGATGTGTATTCATGGAACTATTTCCATTTGAATGTACAATAGTTTATGCTTTGCATTGGTATGAACAAAGAACTTCACATTCGGATATCTTAACCCCGTCAGAGTCTGATATAGATGTAATAATCTATCAACAAAAATGTTTAATAGCTAATTTTAGTTAACGCGTAAGAATGACCTAAGCCAGAGTTAACAAGGTTACGCAAGTTTCTTTATAGTTTGGAGATTATTAGATGCGGCACGTGAAGGCGTAATAAGTACGGTTGGAGGGATTCCAATCCCAATTTTTCCCTCCATTCCGTTGCATTCAACCCAGTTTGACGATATGTAATAACTTCTGGTTTTTGTATTTTTATTGTTCTACTAGTGAATTGGTTAGTGTTTTTGTATTCTACCCCGAATCTCCAATGCTTTCCACCAGTATCAGTCAGCTGTTGAATGCTTTCCATGTCGACCGCTGCCAAATTATTTGCTAGATTAGTAGCTGAAACAACATTTTCTATGAAATGTCTACCATTTTTACTGTAATACTCGGTCACTACTACCCTTGGTAGATAGTCAAACTTAAGGTTCAGTATCTAGCTGGATTTAAATTCAGGTTTATTTGGAGACAATTTATAATGGCATTAATGGTCAGATGTAAAAACTGCGGATTCGAACATCCCTCTGGTGTTCAAAAGCACGAAGTGTCATTCAAGACTGCGATAATATCCAATAATAGTGAGACTTGTCCTCAGTGTGGAAGGGTCTCAACGTATGGTAAACAAGATTATTTCTTCAAGTAGAAGGGGTTCCAACCAATTATTAGATTGGTAAATAATTATCCCCCTGCTCTGATATATGTTCTAAAGGTCTGACGACCTTATGTCCCGGTACTACTTGATTGTACCGTAGCATTGACTCAGTCTTTATGGCGTAGGGAACTAATAGCCAAATTCTTGGCAGGGCATGCGAACGAAATACCGAGAATCAGAAAGTATACACCGTAGGTAACTATTGTATCAAGCAAACAAAATGGCTGGGTAGAAATTCATTGCAATTATTGCGTCATTTTAATTGGTTTGATAGATATGATTATGGAAAATATCTACGATTTGACTTGTGTCCAAACTGTATTGATAAACATACAAAATAGAATAGGTTAAAAAAATAGATGGCTCAATGAATCGGGTAGTTATAACAAAAATTCGACCATGAGTAATCAAATATTAGGAGCTCTTTTCCACCACTTATCAACAGACAATAGTTAGAACTGACGTAATAGCATCACATATTTTAATACGCTAATCTATAAAGACATCAATGACTGTTTGTCCAGAATGCGATAAAGAATTCTCAACACCGAAAATCTCTTTTCAATCAGGTCTTAAACCGGGTGGAGAAAAGTTCGAGTATGCCATATGTTCATGCCCTAATTGCAATAAATGCTTTGGCGTATTAGCACTCCCCTTGTAATCCTGAAACTGCTTATATCTGTGATTTTGGAAATTATAATCCATCCTTCCTGAAATACATTGATAACGGCTGATTCGCACCCATGTTGGATATGAATCTACTGTCCAATGCCCGAATTACCGACAAGTATGATTCGGTCTATATAGCTAAATGTATAGTACGTGTAATACCGATAAATAGTAAAATAAACTAAAATATACGTGAAATTATTATACCGAATTATTCTTCTTCTATCTTCAATACTATGTAAAGAATACTGGCTAAAAGAACACACTGAATAATGAAGGATGTTTTGTAAAGACCTTTGATTTACACATTGAACAATAGTGCCTGAACTATAACTAGCTATAGACTTTCGGAACATCCTACATATCTTTAAGTATATTCACCAACATAGTTCAATATTGCAAGAAAATAACCTACAGAAAAAGCGAGTGCCAGTTGCTATCGTGACAGGCAGCTCCACTGGGATTGGCTTCTCAACATCGCTTGCATTGGCAAAGGATGGTTTTCGCACCTACGCAACGATGACCATAGCAGCTAAGGAAAATTTGCCATTAACAGCTTTACAAACGAATGTAGACGATGATAAATCGGTAAACGATACCATTGAAAAGATAATAAATGAAAGCAGTAGATGCAGGTTACGCATTGATTGGAGCTTTTGAGAAATCAACTATGCAGGATGCAAAAGCCCAACTGGAAACAAACTTTTTTGGAGCTGTGAGAATAATTAAAGCCGTTTTACCCATAATGCGAAGTCAACATAGGGGTGTAATTGTTAACGTTACTTCAATGGGAGGCAGAGTTGCAATTCCCTTTGACTCTTTTTATCATGCGTCTAAGTTTGCACTAGAAGGGCTTTCCGAATCACTGCAATATGAAATCGAACCATTTGGATTGAAAGTAGTCTTGATAGAACCTGGGGCTGTAAAATCTGATTTTTGGAAGAACCTGAAATCATCTGGTAATATTGAAGATTCTCCTTATAGGCCGGTAATGCAGAAACTGTTTGGGTTATTTGAAAAAATAAGCCAAAATGCTATACCCCCTGAACAAGTAGCTGGAGTTATTCTTAAAGCGGTCAAATCCGATAATCCTGACTTTAGAAATATTGTAGGTGAGGATGCAAAATCAATTTTAGAGGTTAAAAGTAATAATTCTGATAAGGAATTTCAAACCTTCATTAAAGGGCAATTTGGCATCTAGCTAGCTTGACTTACCTCAGACACAATAATAAAGCGCTCGGTCATACCACCGTAGTCAGGATGCTGTAATGTGATTACATTCTTTTGATATAACTAGCAGGCTGGACCGTAAGAGTCCGACAGGCTCTAACTAATGTCCTGTTGTAAGGACAGCTCGAAATCGTACCTTACCACATCATTAGCTCGTAGGCCTCTGCTGCTTGCTCAAGGGGAAAGATTTCATTCATCGACCGGACACCAGAAAGTGCACTAAAGGACAAAGTATCTTGAGAATCTACTGAAGAGCCGCTGGACCAACCTTGTACCGACTGCCGTCCCATTATGAAAAGATTTTGAGGCACTTCAACAGGCTCATCAGAAGCTCCAATCATAATTAGCTTCCCGTTGACACCTAAGCCACCCAGAACTCCACTCATGGCTTTTCCACTAGGGACGGTCCCAAGAATGACCTTGGCGCCCCCAAACTTGAGAAGTTCTTCCGCAGCATTTTGAGACTGGCTATCGATGTAATGAATAGCGCCAAGTTTCTTCACCATTTCCCCTTTGTCCTTTCCTCGTCCAATGGCAATTGTCTTAAGTCCCATCTTGGCAGCAAATTGAATACCTAGGTGGCCGAGTCCCCCTATTCCTAGGATAGCTATTACATCACCCATCTGTGCGCCACTATTCCTGAGAGCATTATACGTAGTGATACCAGCACACATGAGAGGTGCTGCATCCGTAGCTGAAAGTTCTTCAGGAATGAGCGCCAATCCTTCGGTATTAGCAATCATAAAATCGGCATGGCCGCCGTCGTAGGTAATGCCAGTCATTTGTTGGTAGCGGCATGCGAAGAAATCTCCACGCCTACAAGATTCACAGTGGCCACAATATCCACCGACCCAACCGACGCCTACTCGCTGTCCGGCTTTCCATTCAGCAACGTTAGAACCTACTGCATCGATAACTCCTGCAACCTCGTGGCCCAAAACTCGTGGGTACTGGATACCCGAAAATAATCCCTCCTTGGTAACGGAATCCCCATGACACACGACTGCACGTTGGGTTACAAAACTTATAATTCTCCAAATAGCACCTTTTCATACAAGAATAGAAGGTAAACATAATCTGTTAGAGCAAGAACCAGAAATGTCCGACAGAGACAGATACGAACGTCGACTATAGACAAGTCAAAATAAGTAAAACTTAAAACTAAATAGCACTGAATTTAGGAGTTTTATCTACACTAGATTAGCATTAGAGCTGAGTTAACTGACTTTTCAAAGTAATCCTTATATGACTCTGAGGCATTGAGAATTTAGCAAAGACAACAATGATTTGTGGTGTCTGTAAGCTGACAATACCGTCATACAGAAGAAAAGAACATCTTAGTAAGTATCATAAATTAGATAGTCACCTTGTAGAATGGATTATTCAGACAGATGACGAATTGGTTTCTGTGAAACCGAAAATAAGAAATTAAGTCATTAAGTGCCAGTGTTTGATAGGGCTATTCTAATGACGTTATTCTAAAAATTATATTAATGGGAATCCCATTAAAACAGTATGACGGTCAAGATTCCTAAACCTACTATAGTTCCCAGCATTGAAGTGATTATGAACCAAGCAAAGTCCATTAGTTCAAAGTATATAGATAGATTAGCTCTAGATTAACTGAGTTAAGCAAGTTTCTTTAAAGTTAATTAGATAATTGTTATTGGCACTAACAAGACAGAACTTCGTTGTCCAACGGATGGAGGGTTTTACTACCAATTTTCCTTCCATCTATTTGTTATTTCAATTGAGTAACAATGTTCCCTAAGTTCTAAACGGCTCAACCTCCATAATCATTGTTGCACCTTATTTACTATTATCCTAATGATATAGTAACGATAACTTATGCCTCCTCTTCCTATCTAGCGTTGTAAAGAGAGAAAATAATAAAGAATAAGAGGCTAATAA
>DASWDL010000057.1:0-1719 GCA_036395315.1 Nitrososphaeraceae archaeon | reverse complement strand
TTTGATTTTATTGAAAGAAATATGGGCAAAGAAGCTGTTGAAAAGGTTCTACGTGAACGTCAGAGTGAACTTTTCGATCAATATTATAAACGTCTTAGGGATTTGGAATTTGACAAACAAGTTAAGGAATTAGCCAGGATTAGAGATGAAGAAGGATACATAGCTGAATCTAAGAAGGAGTCAAAGAGTAGTGGTGGAAAACATGTGCTTTTAGAATACAACTGTCCAATCATACATATTGCTGAAAAGCATTGGGAAGCCTGTACCACTGAAACTGAATTATTTGAAAAACTTCTCGATGCAGACATTGAAACAACTCACAGGGCTGCTAAAGGTGATTCTATTTGCAAATTTGTAATTAAAGAAAGAAAAAGAGGATTCCTCTGAAACTTCAATAATACATAATTAAAGAAATTGGAAATGAACCTCTACTTAGTCAGAGTCTATGAGAAAATGTGGCTAGTAGGGTTGTGTGTTTTTGTTGGCTGACTACATGTGATAGGCAATAGACAGATGCATGATTGAATGGATGGATGGATGAGTACTAGTAGGAATGGCGGTAGCAAGCACCAGAGTAATCAATAAAGTTGAAGAATATATTGACACACGGATCTATGTAATAGCATTGTATTTGGCACCTCGTATACACGAAGGTATATTCAAAACAACCATGTAAGAAGATCAGTTCTAACTGGGCAAGAGGTCTCCAAACTTGGGCCAGCCGGTAGTACCACTTGGTTCTTCCTAATGGATATTGTAGTCTTGCGATGTGGACAGGTAGCCACGTAGCGATTTTTGCTCTCACACGTCAAGATATGGCAGCACCGTGAACATTCTAGAGATTTCACATTTTTCTTCTGTAACAATTGACATTATTAGTCCGTAGAGCTTTGTTATAGTCCCTAAAATATTTTGGTTACACATTGAATACATTATAAGATTTTTATATCAAAAACCAAATATTTATGAAAAATGTTTAAGCCAATAAAGTGGAACTTGCTTCAGGCGATAATTCATAGAAGTTATAGAAATGTAGCATATTGTCTTATAGTTTTGTATAGTTTGTAAACCCCTTTGTTTATAAATAAGCTTTTTCATATATATGTATGGTTAACATCATTAAATCCCAAGTTCAAATTCAATCTTTAAAGGTATCACAAGCTGATAATCAATCAGAAGCACAGCAAGGGGACACAATAAATATTTTAGGTATTGCTGGAAGTATGAGACAACAATCTTACAGTACTCGTACTTTAAGAATGGTTTTGGAAGAGGCAAAAAAATATGACTCAAAATCACATGTACTCGAATTACGAAAAATAAATCTCCCTGTCTACGATCCAAATGGAAATACATCAGACGACCCTTCTTCCAACAACAAGAGCGATAATAGTTTAGAAGGAATTACAACAGCTTTGAAGTGGGCTGATGCATTAGTATTGGCGTCACCTGATTACCATGGCTCTATGTCTGGGGGAATGAAAAACTTTCTTGACTACTTCTGGGAAGACTTTGCTGGAAAAACATTTGGATACGTAATAGCATCACATGAAAAAGGGCTGACCGTTGGAGATCAGATGCGTACAGCTATTAGACAATGTTATGGATGGAGTATGCCCTATAACATATCAATAAATGGAGAAAAAGACTTTGATTCAAAAGGAAATTTAGTTAATAGAAGTTTAGATTTCGGGATATATGGAGTTTTTAAATGATCTT
>DASWDL010000056.1:0-2657 GCA_036395315.1 Nitrososphaeraceae archaeon | reverse complement strand
GTGAAGTTTGCTCATGCACTTGGCGCACACGTTACTGCCTTTACCACTTCGCAGAACAAGAAGGATGAAGCGGTTCGCCTTGGCGCCGACGAAGCTATCATTTCCCGCGATGCTGACCAGATGAACAAACACGCTCGCAGTTTCGACTTTATACTCGATACCGTTTCCGCTGAGCATGACCTCAACGCCTACATCCAACTACTCCGCCGCGATGGAAACATCACCCTTGTTGGTGTGCCAGACAAGCCTTACGCAGTATCTGCATTTGGACTTTTGTTCCAGCGTCGCAGCATCTCTGGTTCGCTCATAGGAGGACTCGCAGAAACGCAGGAAATGCTCAACTTTTGTGGCAAACATAACATTACTGCAGATGTTGAAGTTATTCCCATCCAGAAGGTTAACGAGGCTTACGATAGATTACTCAAGTCTGATGTAAAGTATCGCTTCTCTATTGATATGGCCTCTCTCAAATCTGAGTAAAAAGAACCTCTAGTTAGTACCATACTTAAATAACTTGCTTGAGTAAACAAATAACTATGGCTCAAGACCAAAATTATGTTGAAGCAGGTAAAGTGAGCGAAATTAGTAACGGACAGATGAAACATGCAGAGATAAACGGAAAAGAAATTGTAATAGCCAATCTTGACGGAAAGTTCTATGCTTTTGCTGAAAGATGTGGCCATATGAATGCAAGACTTTCACGAGGGAATATTAACCAGAACATAGTAACCTGTCCTTTCCATGCAGCAAAGTTTGATATTACGTCTGGAAAGAAAATAGGAGAGCCCGTGTTAGAAACCCCTCCAGGAATGGAACCCTTGCCTCCGAAGTGGCAAAAATATATGGAAATTGTTGGTAAAGAGATGTCGTACATTAAAACATATGACCAAGAGACCTACGAGGTTAAAGTAGAAGGTAACAATATAAAAATCAGAGCATGAAAAGGACAGGAGATTTCCTTCGATACAAGTTAGTATTATTATTAATATGACTGCTAAACAAATATCGTATATGGTGAATTGATTATATCCACCACTGCTATAAGACCATTGAAGTTTCAACTAAAATTACAGGATAGTACGTCACATCCGGGTACAGATATAATGTCTTTTAGATTTACTCGCAGTGATGATCAACAACGAAATCAATATCTGAATTACAAGGCCGGACAGTATGCTGTTGTAGATCTTGGAACAAAGGAGGATCCAGAAGGACCAATGAGATCCTTTACAGTCGCTTCCTCTCCGACAGAAGAGGAATCCATTTTGATTAGTACAAGAATAAGAGATACACCATTTAAAAAGAAACTTGCAAATCTAGATCTAGGAACTCTGGTTAAGATTACAGCTCCACTGGGTAACTTTGTATTACCCGAGGATGATAATTCAAAACCTGTTATATTTCTGTCAGGTGGTATTGGAGTCACTCCATTCAGAAGCATGATAAAATATGCCACAGATAAACAATTACCGATAAAGATTATAATGTTTAACTCAAATAGAAATGAGAACAATATTCTATATAAAGAGGAATTCGATGAATGCATAAATGGTAACAGAAATTTAAAGATTATCTACACGATTGCTGGCGAAGGGCAAGATACATCTTCTTCTCACTCATTTTCTGGTACTGTTCATGATGAGTGGAAGGGAGAAAGAGGTTTCATAGACAAAGCGATGCTAATTAAGTATTTCACTGAAGATGAACTAAATAACTCAATATTTTATGTTTGTGGACCACCTGGAATGCTAAAAGCAATGCAAAAGTTGCTGCAAGATGATTTGCATATTCCAGAGGGAAGAATAAAGATTGAAGAATTTACTGGGTACTAGTACAAATTAGATCTTGGTGTCCAGCAAAATTGCGAAGCAGGATTTTTCTCTTGATCGTAATATTTTGCAAATCTGTATAGCTAAACCTCGTAGACTGAACTACTCCTTTTGAATTGTATATCGTTGCTGAAACCTGTACAAACTCTATTGGGTCCACTGCAGGAACAAAACCTGTTCACCGCCCTGAGAGCCGGAGACTAGCGCCTTCCTTTTATACTGAATAGTTGAAAATTGCCTGGTGAAAACAAGAGAAAATTTGGGAATTATCGTGATTATAACCATTTGGTACTAATGGTTAGAATTATCGTGATAGTATTGTTTCTTGTTAAGATAACAAAACAAACCATTTTTTAGAATTTTCAAGTTGGAACTTCTATTTCTTTAACATCTCCACTCCGGTTCGACATACTTCTATTTAGAAGAATTGCAAATATTACAGATGATAATGAAATTAAAGTAGCAGTAAGAATAATCATACTATATGACTCTGGAGATGGATACGAAGTCGAAATCCTACCTGATGAATTCGTAATTACCTGATCAGCTTGCAAATACATACCTGCAATCACAGGCCCCACTGATGAGCCTAAGAGATATATTAGTAGATTCATCCCTAATGATATTCCACTGAACTGTTTTGGGGTTGAAGTCAACACGACATTCACCGAACCAATTTGCATTAAGGCTAATCCAACAGCCACTATGACAAGAACTGCAGCTATTGAGACTTCTGCAGAATGATGTAAGAAAAGGATAAAGAAGCCTATGGTAGTAACGATAGTTCCTACCATAGTAGGTCTCACATTCCCAAATCTAGATACCATA
>DASWDL010000055.1:0-4287 GCA_036395315.1 Nitrososphaeraceae archaeon | reverse complement strand
AGCTCATTGAATTCAATAATGTAGTCGGAGTCTAGTTTCGTCCTTATTCTGGAGTCCGAGTGAATGCCAATCGAAAGATCTGCCTTGTGGAAAGCCGGATTATCATTTTCAGAATCTCCGAGGTAAAGTACCTTTCCGCTGTTGCCAAGGTTTAACGATCGAATCATTGATCCCATAACTTCCCCCTTGTCACATTTGAACGAATACACATCCAGGAATGGATGATCTGAATAACTTTGCAGATAGAGCTCGTTCGGTAAGGTAGAATCTATGAATTTCCGAACTGTTTTCTTCAGTTCCGGCTCTATATTAGTTTTATATTGTTCCCATTTTTGAATATGTCTATAATCTATAGTTATGGCAGCCAGTATCTTGTCGACATAAGTAACTTTATGCTCAACCACAAGGCCTTGAAACTCTTGCAATACTATATTGCCTAACTCATTCAGCAGTAAAGAATTCTGTAGTACCTTCCTTGCTTTTGAAAGAAAGTATTTACAAACGGCGTTGGATACTGGACCCTCTACTGGAATAGTATTGTTCTGTAACCTATTTTGACTTCCTTCGGTTCCTCGAAAAACATGAAAAACTTCTATCCCAAGCATGCAAGCAACTATCTTGGCGAACTCGATCTTTTTTCGTAAAAATCCGAAATCCTTACTAGATATTATACAGATAGGGATTTTTTCGGCTATTTTCCACAATATATTTAGTAGATCCTGAGGAATTTGATTATCATTTGAATTAACCGAAACAGTGGGACAAAGTGTACCGTCATAATCAGATATTATGGCAGAAATTCTAATTGGCATTACAATCGAGAAGTACATTATCAGCTTAATTAGGTTGTATCAACTTCACTTAGGTGATTGGCTGACAAAAACGACCATAAATCAGAAAGCTTTGTTATGCTACAATTTGTACTGATTTGTATTTGGAATATGGGCCCATATTTTTATTTTACAACTTTAGCTAAGGGACTACATAAACAACGTCATGATATTGCTGTAGCGCATTAAAAGATGCTGGAGTCAGCCTGACAATGTCCGATTCGATGCAGCCATTCATTATTTTGAAGGCAAAAATAGACTTGCCATTATTTTGAAGTGCCGAATATAGCTCGAATTCGCAGTTAATCAACTCCTCGATAATAATGTGCGGAAAAAATGTTTGTAAGTCTACAAAAAATCTCAGTCCTTCATTCCCGCTCTCTAACACCTCATGCGTCATTTCGGTCCATGAGTGTAAAACCTTTTGATTGTAGATATATTGTTGTGCGTCTCTAAAGTACAGCCCTGTAATTCCGCGAGTGCTGATAAGTTCAGTTTTTTGCATATAATCCAGACAATTTTTACCGTACATATGCATCAATGGAAGTAGCCCTTCCTTGGAAAAATAATAAGATATGAATACTGCTGCCTCATTGTTTTCAAGTCCTTCTATTAAAAAGTGGAGAGCACTATCTAACATAATATTGCGGTTGGCATAAATTGTCAAGGCATGCGTAGCTGTCAAGTTTGAAGAATTTCGGCATCGCCAGTTAAAACCTTTCAATGTAGATGGTTTTATGTTATATGTATCGAATTATACGATGCGAAACTGTTTTTGGTGATTTTGCAGCAATGAAATGATTAACTGGTCTTGTTTCGATTCTTACTAACGATAGTTGCGCATGATTTGTAATAATTGAAAGACAGATATTTCGTAGTTTGATTCTTACTAACGATAGTTGCGCATGATTTTTCCAAAAAGATGAATATGTGAATTTTAAAAAACCAAATAATACAATGTTCTTAATACCTTTTTACTAAATGAAGATACTCCTAGCCTTCAGTGAGCATGAGACTGCCCTAGCATATAGAAATGCTTTGCGAAGCGAGGGTCATTCTGTGATAGTCTGTGACACTGGCCAGAGTTGTTTTGATACATACAGCAGATACGCACAGGATTTACACAAGGTGAAATCTCTAAAAACTTACAAAAGCCCATTTGACGTAACTGTGTTAGACTATGAGATAGAAGACATGGATGCCTTGGAATTAGGAAGGCAGATCCTTTCTCTAAATCCCAAACAGAGAATTATACTCGCATCAGCAAATATTCAGGAGACCATATCTCGGGTCTTGAAAGAGTTTAAAACTCCTACTCAGATCTTGCAGAAGCCGATTACGAGCGAGCTCTTGATGGCGAGCTTAGAAGACAAAGGCATGGACATGGAACTTAAGAAGTTCAAGACCGATGTCGGTCGCATAAAAAAGACGATAGAAATTAATGAAGTTTAAATCTTTCTCTTTCTGAATTATTGGCTGAGAATCCACTAATTTGTAGGGTAAAATAAGATCTGCCCCCAATAAGACATGGCTCTGGAACCGTATCAAGAGGTTTTAAACTAAGGTGTGAATCGTTCAAGTACTGGATCTGGCGAGACAATCTGAATCATTATGAAAATTTGGCTAGAATTTGGCAGCATCAAACTGGCTATGGGGAAGGTAGTTAGCTAATTAGCTATATATCTAACCACGAGATTTATTAATGAAGACATTGTATACTACCCTCATAGATGTCTGCCAACGAGGATTGGGACAAGTGGAGTGACAAATTAATTGAAACAGTCCTACGAATTCTTACGAGTGAAGGTTCTAAATACCAACGAAGAAGTGTGGTTCATCCGTCACGAACACCTGAAGACGATCTAGACTACACGAAGATAGTTACCAATGTCGTTGGCGGAAACCAAGTGTATTTGAACACAGTGAAGAAGAGAAAAAAGGTCAAATCAAGAGCTAATTCAATTGGTCAAATATATGAGGCGGCTATACTTGCTAGTGGCTCTACACTAGAGTAGCGTCTCTGTTAGACTCATATCATGAGTGTAAATTGCAATTTACTATTGCTCATTTCCGTTACTTTAGAAGACCCAGCAGATCGCCATTTACCGCAATTCCACTAAGCACTCGTTTAGTCACAGGCAACTATGATTCAAGCCTCAGAAAAAAATTTTCTTTTTTTCCAAAACGGAATATTGTTTGGCCTTTTTGCCAGTCATCTTTATGAGATATTTGACCTCATACAATTTAGTGGGGCTTTGGATTCAGACAAATTGATTCAAATTGATCTTAGGTTCAAAATTATCTTCTTGTTATTATCTGTTGTCGCAATTTTCTTGATTCCTGCACATGTTGCAGATGCATTTTTACTGAAAGTTAACTTATATGATGCTAAATCCGACAGTGGCAAAGTGAAAGTTATCGTGTATTCATCTGACACAGGCAAAAAGAAGTCAGCTAGTCTAAATATTGGCAAGATTGTTTCTAAGACAGGTGATTCTAACGTTGAAAGACTCAAATTCAGTTATACTGACAAGCAGCTTCCTCCTAACGGGGCGTTTTCCGCGTGCGTATTATCAGTAAAATATGACAAGACTCAATGCGAACAGGCAGATAGACATTACGATGCCAGGTCTGCAATTATCTGGGTACAAGTTCCAGAGTGAGAGATCCGCGACAGGCTAGACTAAAATATTTGAACTAGCCTTATCTTAATGCTATAACATTCTGATCTCCGAATGATGAAACATGACCTTTTGTGGTGATCCGTCTCCTCCTATGGATTCAGCTCATTAGCATAGAACAGGTCTCCTAGCTGTATTTTGCCAATGTCATGTTTCTCAAAATTAAACAAAACCTCATTGTTTTGCCGTATACCTTTTCTACATTAAATATTTTGGATTGGAAATCCCCTTTTATCATCGACACGAGTTTAATGTTATGGATATTTGGCCTATCATAAAGTGGTACCAGCCTCAATCTTAACATCTTTATAACTTTCGTCTGGGACGGTTCTGTTCCGAAATTTCGTTCTTATATCAGCCCCATTTTTTTCTTTAATCTCATCATTTGGAGAAGCTATGACTTTCATTCGATGAGACCCCTGACATTTTGGGTTTTTTGTCTTGGAGGTAATAATTAATCCATTCGCAGCGAACGGTCTATTTTTCCCTTGCCCAGACCATTGATATTATCAACATCAAACGGAACCAAGTTACAAACAGCGATGTTATACATGGGCATCGCGTGCTTCTTCAGGCCGCTTATTTTACGAAGGGACCAAATGGATCGATTGGTTTAAAGACCTTAGGTAAAGGAGGCTGAATCTCCTTCATCTCTGAACTCTTGTCAACCCCGTGATCAGTCTCAGAAATATGAAGTTCATTAAAATTGTATTTTACGTTATTTGTGTAATCTGGGTCCTTCGTCTCAACGCTTCCGATACCATTATCGAGACTAT
>DASWDL010000054.1:0-2267 GCA_036395315.1 Nitrososphaeraceae archaeon | reverse complement strand
GTATTAGGGATGGCCTGTTACCAGCCTAGCAACTTAGCAGATTTTGCTTCAGCCCCATCAAGTGCTTGTTCAGGTTCTCTGTCACCTGTTTTGGGCTTACCGGCAGTGGATCACTTATGGTCGCTTGTAAACTATATGAAGTGGAAAATAGATGGGGGCTGATATATATCCCGATAATGATTACAAATAGATGGACAATATTGTCCCCCACTTCCAGCTATTTTCCCGAGATTACAAATGTGTGCAATCCTTGTGGATGTGTCAGCTCTAGAACAGTCCCATTGTCTATCATGTCGTCAACGGTTACGAAGTCCTCAAGTTTATTACCGTCCATAATTACCGAATATGGACCGGTGAGTAACTTGCCAATGCTAACTTTGGACTCAGCGATACCGAATATGGCTTTACCATTCTTGGTCGTAAATGTAATAACCTTTTCTCCTGGATTAAATGAAAAATTTGAGATGCTTTTAATGGGCATATGGAAACAATAACCGCTAATAAAAATGCGCGATTTTAATTGTTTCTAAAGAAAAGAACATGCCTACGGTAAGTGGCTTTTATCGCAGCGGGATGTTTAACCCAAAATTGAGCGAGAATATGAAAATAAAAAATAGCATATACACATATCGAATTAGAAACTAGTCACGCGAACACCACACCCAATTTTTCACACGTCATGTTTCAGTGGCCACAGTACTTCGGTGGGATACTACGTCATATTGCCAACATTGAACTTCTCATAATCATAATGGTTCTAACTTTATTAGTGCTAGGGCCTAGAGCATAATATTGAGTGGATGGAAAACCGCAAATGAAAGACAGACCATTATTACAAGTTGGTTCATTGGTATAAGTGCCATATTGCTAGTATTATATTTAACAGTACCCAAGCCAAATGCTGACAAAGCATGGTTTGATTATTATTTTGAAGCCATTGCAGTTATTTTGCTAATTGTTTCATTACTCTTGTTCTCTTTGGCTGCGACTTATCTCCTCAAACCATTCTATCAGGATGATGAACCCACAAAAGAGCAGCTCATACAATCTGCTCTCTACACAAGACGTGTGCAAATTCCGGGAGCTTTTATGATATTTTGGGCCATAGGATTCTTGATCCTCCTAAAGTTAGAATATTCCTATGCAGTACTAGGATATGCAATGGTTGCCTTCGTTGCTCCAATAGTGTGGCTAGGCCTTAGAGGAATCGGCCGGATGAGGTTCTAGCTGGTTCACCATTAGATTTCAACAAATCCTTTGGTGGCCGCGGGCCGAAACTAATTTCGAAGAATTTAACACATCATTTTTCCGAGAACCTTATCTAACAACTGGTTATACCGGTGTTAATGTCAAAGAAAAGTCTTGGAGTTGGAATTACCATATTAATTGCTGTTATGCTTGAGGGTAATACCTTAATAAATGGTGAACAATCAACTCTCGGAAAATCTGCAAATCCCCTGACTCAGAAGGGCAGTAAGATAATCCAAGACTTTCCAAAAAACATATTAGCCATAAAGTGATGAACCCCCAAGTGAAAGAAGAGGGTTCAATCCCAATCCGAGAATAGATTCAGGGGATAACTGTAGGACAGAGAAACGAACGAGATTAAAAATCAGACGTCACAATAACTATACTTGGTTGCAGCTTAACCATTAAATCCTCAAATACAAGTTTCAGATCACTAGCATAGATTGCAAAGAACAAAAACTAGCACGATGTCTCTGGGACTATTATTGATTGCTACCCTCACATTATCTTATTTATCTACTAGTATTTTCAAACAACAAGACGGAGCGCTAGCCCAGCAATACATACCTACAATAAAGTATAGAAATCTGGTCATAGATTTAGGCAATGGGGTAAAGACTAATGCTCAATTAACTCTTCCTGCGGTTGGCAATGGACCCTTTCCAGCAGTTCTTCTTATTCACGGCTCTGGTGCTAATGATAAAAATGTAACATTGGGGTTTATTCACAAGAATAGTCCTAGGCCACCTACACTGTTTTGGCAAATAGCTCAATATCTATCAGAACGAGGCTTTGCAGTACTTCGATACGATAAAAGAGGTGTTAGTGCAAATTATACTATTTTAGACTCAAATGTATGGGGAAATTCAACTGCCAACGATCTAATTCAAGATAGTAAGAAAGCATTGAATGTTCTTATGCAACAACCTGAAGTAGATCCTCAGAGGATAAGTATAATTGGTCACAGCGAAGGTACACTCTATGCTCCAAGATTAGCTATAGATAATTCGAAGAATATA
>DASWDL010000053.1:0-15274 GCA_036395315.1 Nitrososphaeraceae archaeon | reverse complement strand
TGATACCCCGTTCAATGCTCATTGGAGAGGAGGTGAATTTTGACTCGTGCTCAGTTATTGGATAGGCTAATGGCGTAAAATTTTCAAGATCAAACCAATGTAAGTTAATAGTACCATTCCGAACATCCTTCATTACCGAGTTTGTAAGAAAAGTATCATACTTGTCATGCATTAGTTCACGGATGGACTCCTCGCTGAGTGGCGTTTTTGAATACCTTTCATAAATCAAACTAGCAAGTCTTTTGTCATATGTAGCTTCTTTATCTACAATCCCGAACTTCTTTGCTACGTTCCACACCCTCCAATTAAGGTTATATGTACCAGTTAAGGAGGTAATTAAAACCGCTTCGATATCATACTCTTCAGAAAAGACATTTTGGATATGGTTTCTTCCGATCCTTACGCAAGAGCTTAACATTATTCTGTAAGGGTCAGTTTTAGCTTCAACAAAATAACCGATCTGAGAGGAAATTATCGTTGAAAAAAGTGAGGCGAGAGTGTTATTCACCTTAGTTCCAAAGGTGGAGTGAATTATAATACTATTTTTGGCCGAGACTCTTTCTACCACTATGTTCTTAGAGTCAGGAACAATTTTTAATTTTCTTAATATATCCGAGTATCCAGGAATAATTTTCGCTTTTGCGTCAGTTAAGATTGATTTGCGTAAGGAGCCAACTTCTTTAGCAGTTTCATAATCTACAGGAATCATCTCACCTACCCAATGAGGTATATTGACAAGAGATCCCTGTATTTGTTCTACGTGTACCTGCATTTTCTTTTCATCAACGTTGATAATGCGCCATTGGGATCCTTTGAGTACAAAGACATTCCCTTTTTCCCCATATTCTCCTATAAATTGTTGGTCTAGAGTTCCGATCCTTCTTTTCCTAATGATATCCATAACTTCAAATTTTAGAATATGTGGAATTGTTGATAAATTGTTAAAGTAGTATGTGTAAGATTTCATCCCGCCTCTAAATGTCTGGTCCACATCTTGGTATCTAATTATCCTGCATCTGTCAAGAAGGTTGATAACATTTTGGAGACTATTAAACGTTAGATCTTTAAATGGATAGGCCTTACTAAATAGTAGAAACGCATCCTGCAAAGATTTTGGCCCTGGACTATTTATTACTAAACCTACAAGGTGATGAGCAAGTACATCAAGCGGACGATGATGCAGTGCTTGAGATTCCAAAGAATGACGTCGTACCCTTTTTAAAATGGCCATAGATTCAATTACGTCATCGTAATTACTAGAGACTATCAGGCCTTTTGCAGATGAAGGACTGTTGTGTCGGCTGCGGCCAATTCGTTGTACTAGCTTAGAGACCTGTCTTGGAGAACCAAAATGTATTACCAATTCAACGGAGCCAATGTCCAAGCCGAGCTCTAGCGAAGATGTACAAACGACAATTCCACTTATACCTGACCTTAGCTTTTTTTCTGTATCTTCACGCATTTCCCGAGAAAGAGAGCCATGGTGTACGTCCACTACTACGCCTTGCAAATTCCTTAGAACGGAGCCAATATATTCTGCTTCGTCTCTAGTATTAGTAAAAAGTAATACCGAACCGCGAATATCATGGGTTTTTATATATTCTAGTATCGAATTGGCAATATTGCTTATCGTTCCTTCCACGTACTTTACTTCAACATCATAATTGCGTATGGTCTTATCAACCAAAATTGCACAGTCTCTTCCAACTCCACTGACAAATTTAGATGCCTCATCAACGTTTGAAATAGTAGCCGACAGACCTATCCTAACCACTAATTTCAAACTATTACTTTCCAGTCTCTCTAAACTAAGTGACAAATGAGCACCACGTTCATTTGATATTAATTCGTGTACTTCATCAACAACTATCCATTCTAGATTTTTAAGAGACTGTAGTATTTTCTGACTTGTTAATAGGACACCTAGGGATTCAGGCGTTGTTATCAAAATGTCCGGCGGGTCGGAAAGAAGTTTTCTTCTAGCCTTCTGCGTTGTATCCCCATGCCTTAGTTGCACTTCAAGTTCCATTTTTTTTGCGTAGTCGATAATCCGCCTAAAAACGTCGTTGTTTAGAGCCCTCAACGGGGTCACGTAAATTGCCCTGATAGATTTCGATAATGGCTTAGGTTCTCTTAACAGCGAGAAAATTGGAATTACAGCAGCTTCTGTCTTGCCCGAGCCTGTGGGAGCAACCAGTATACAATTTTTTCTCCGATTTATTACGGGAATAGCCTTCCTCTGAATTTCAGTTAATGAATGGAGGCCAATTTCTCTAAAGATATTCAGAGTTGAATCGTCAGAGTTCATTGAGTTATTTTTCTCTGAGGGCCTCTGATTTAGACTCCTCGCCTGTCCTAACTTTTGGGGCGGACCTTACATAGATCATAACAGCCGCTAGACCCACAATAAACAACGCTATAGCAAGGTTGGCTAATACATCAAAATTCATTTTACCTAATCATACTACTTTTTCGCTTCAGATTTATAAACCGATTGTTTATAGACTAAATGCAAACCATTCTCATACAAATTGAAGTAGTAGGTGAAAAACATTTGACCGGAATAACTATTTGTTAATTAACTGTCTGTGATTTGATCATCCTTAAAGAAGGCCCTTCTCCATATGCAAAAAGAACCAATTTATCTTAAGGCAATAACGCTCCGGGATATTAGCGATCTTGATGGCATCAAGGAAGATGCTCGTAAACATATCATTCTTATCATTAGGGTTACGCCATTAGCCCAGAAAGACACCGATATTTTGCGAAAAGCAATAGAGGACTTGTACAACTACGTCAAGTCTGCAGGTGGGGATATCGCTAGATTAGGAGAAGAAAGAGTAGTAATCACACCACCCAGTGTAAAAATCTGGAAGGGAGCGTACGATCTAAAATAGGATCATGAACCGCGAAAGGTATTCTGAATTATCTCTGAATTTAAAGCAATTTTATTGATTCATGAACCGAAGGGTGCTGAGTAGAAATCTTGAATATCTTATTTAAATTCGTTGCCAACGCATGACACTTATTTGCAGAACCATGATTAGTAATTACTCTCCTTAGCTTTGGCTTCAGTCTGCTCACATATGCCAAGAGCTGATTGTAATCGCTATGATCCGTAAAGCCCCTAATTACGTCTACCGAACAATCTAATTGAATCTTCCTCTTACCTAAGAGGAGACTGCGTTCCCCAGCTGCTATGTTAAAGCTTGGAGTAAATGGCATGGGATTTGTAACTATTATCAATTTGCTACTTGTATCTGCACAAATTTCTTTAAGCAATAAAGTTGACTTTCCACCTGTAAGATCCGCGGATGGTGCCAACACAATACATCTGTCCCAGTTATCTTGCCTTCTATCGAGTGGTACCAAAGCATCTGTAAAAAGTGGATCTTTTTCATCGGCAGAAATTCTAAGCTTTAGATTCCTCGACAAATATTCTGAATAAATTTCATAAAAGTCAAGGAGGTCAAGTATGCTCTCTTCCACGAAGATCTTTTCGGGTTTAATCCTGCCAATAAATGTAAGCATTCCCAACGTAATACATAACTCCTGGGATATGCCCAAGGTGGGGACAGGAATTAGGACGCTGCCGCCTGATTCAAGACAAGAATTTATGCTATTAATTAGACAATTTTCTACATCCTCTCTTAGAGGAAAAATGTCTTCACGACTCCCATGCGTACTTTCAATGACCATTGTCTCAACTCTAGGAAAGTTCCAAACAGAATTATCAAGGGCAATCGTTTTTCCAAATTTAAAATCACTTGAATATACTAAATTATGGTCACCATTCCCGATATGTAGATGCATTGAGGCTGATCCTAAGATATGACCAGCATTTGTGAGCATAAGACGTACGTCTGGTGATATATCAGTAACAGAGCCCAAATTAACTGGAATTGTGTGAAGAATAACTTCGTCTATTTCATTCTTTGAGTACATCGAGGTATTTTTCCGAGCTTGCAAATAGTTTCTTTGCAAAGATATCATTAATGGTAAAGTAGGTTCAGTGCAGTAAACGGGACCCTGATAACCGTATTTAAATAATAGTGGCAATGCACCGGAATGTCCGAAATGACCATGAGATATTATGACTCCGTCTATATCCTCCGTGCTCAATCCAGTGGTATCTAATCTAGGGAGAGAATTCAGATTATCATCTTGGCCAACTTTCATACCAAAATCTAAAAGAACTTTACTCTCATGAGTAATAAGAAGTAGAGATGATCTACCGATCTCATTAAATCCACCTAAACAAACGATATTCGCTTCTGTTGCTCCACTTAGTTTTGGTCTAAATATTTTTTCTCCTGTTTGTTTATAGAAAAGTATTCTCTCAGCTGATCGGGTACTTAGAATATCGTTAATACTTTTATAGATCTTAATATTTCGCGGCTGCCTTCTAAATATCATTCGCCAGCCTGTTTTTTCAGTCAAGTCTATATCATTTTGTGAAAGTATTGAAAGCGCACTGAGATCTTTTACAAATATCGTAGCTTCACCAAGAGCAGGATCAAAAAAAACGTCTGAAATATCATCTTTTGATAAGCATATTGAATTCAGAATATGTCTAGTAGCCTTTTCAGAAGATCTGATCGAACTATCGGTTCTGATTACGATCCTTTTTTTGATAGAGTTAACTAGCTGCGATATAAGATCTTGATGTTCTAAAAGAAATCTTGGCGTTTTCGTATGGAGCCCGATGTACGGTCCTTCATACTCGATTTTTGTAACACCAGTCTCTGACGGTAGGTGCTTCAGGATGGTCGCCATTATGCCTTGATTTGCAGATTGACTTTGACTGACTCTTTCGAACATATTATCTATCGCTGACCTAAAGTTCTTCTAATAGAAGATATTAACCTAGGTTAATTAATGAGTTTAAATAACCTTTCGTTCGTTGAGTTTTCTCTACTCTTAGAAATAAGCGGTTTATGATGTTTATTTCTATATTTTCTATGCCTTATGCTTTATGCGAATAGACTTTATTCGAATAGAATCTTAGAAATTAAATAAAGGCGATACGTAACGCCTTATGTTTAATGTCAAATCCTCCTCACTCTATGGAATTACCAAGGAAGATACTAATTGGAGAGGGAGTAATATCTCACCTAGGTTCATTTATTATAGAGCTTAACGAGAAAGTCAAAAAAGTCAGCTTGATTTCGGGCAGTGTTGTTAAATCGAGGTCAGGAGAAGTATGCACAAAAATTTTGAAAGAGTGTTCTATAAATAATTCGTGGCATATTGCGCCTAGCGCGACCATGGATGAGGTGGCCAGATTACAGAGTGAAATTGAAGTTAATTCTCCGGATTTCTTGATTGGAATAGGCGGAGGACGTTCAGTTGACATAGCAAAAATGATCTCATTTAGTTTAAAAATACCCTTTATCAGCGTACCAACGTCTGCATCGCATGATGGAATCTCAAGTCCTTTCGTTTCAATAAGAGGTAGGGATAAGCCTTATTCACTTAAAGCGCACGCTCCTATTGGGGTAATTGCTGATACCGACCTTATTTCCAAAGCTCCTAAAAGATTGAATGCATCCGGCTGCGGTGATTTAATTGGAAAACTTACCGCAGTCAAGGACTGGGAATTGGCAAGAGACGAGAACAACGAGTATTTTGGAACCTACGCAGCCAATCTTGCCCATCTTAGCTCAAAAATTATTACTGATATGTCTAGTCTTTCGGTAAGAAATGAAAAAGACGTAAGAACAATTGTTGAGGCACTCATCAGTGCAGGAGTCGCATCATGTATAGCGGGAAGTAGTCGCCCCTGTTCAGGGTCGGAACATCTATTTAGCCATGCACTTGAGTATGTTTCTACCAAAAACTGCGGCCTTCATGGTGAACGAGTAGGAATTGGAACTATTATGATGTCCAAGTTACACGGATTGGATACTGAATCAATAATTAAGGCGCTGATAAATGCCGGAGCCCCGACGACAGCAGAGGAAATAAATGTAACTGAAAGCGATATAGTAAAAGCTCTTATAATTGCTCAATCTTTAAGGCCCGATCGATATACCATTCTTAGTAAGCTGAAATTGAATAGTGACTCAGCCACAAAACTCGCTAGTTCGGTGAACATTATTTGAAGCAGTAGCGAAATTGCGATAAGGAAAATTCGATAATTATACGTCCTATGGTAAAGAGGAGTAATTATAAAGATCTTTCGTCAAGCTTGCTTATCTTTCGGCTCCTCTGCTTTCGGCTCCTCTGCTTTCGGCTCCTCTGCTTTCGGCTCCTCTGCTTTCGGCTCAGGCTTCAAGTATTCCTCAATAATTTGTATGTTCTTTATAGTTGGTAAATATCTGAAGATATCGTTTGCTATTGCTTTTTTAATTATCTGAATTCCATCAACCAATGTCTGGTCATCAGGGATAGTGATAGATAAACTGTGGAGGTTGATATTAATTTTGACTTTGTCTGCATCAACTGGCAACCTTCTTTTCATCAAAGATATTATTTTTTCTTGGTCGTCTGTTAGTGTTTTTAGAATATTAACATTGTAATTTAACGTCTTTCCAGCAAATCTATGGTTAAAATCGATTTGTACTCTACCAGAACCGATGAACCGAACAATTGCTTTCCGATCATCTATGTCTATGGTGTCCCCCGGCCTCAGTTCATCCGCTTTTTCACCTAACTTTCGCTGAGGAATCATTCTTACCTTCCTGGGATCTCTGAGGCCAAATCCTTTTTCAGGTGGAATGTCGATATCAATTTTATCCCCGGTATTGGAATTTGATAATACTTCATCTAATCCCTTAATGACCCAGCCATCCCCAATTGAAACCAATCTGGGCTCGTACCTTCCCGATGGGTCGTAAGATCCAAGGTTCTTGGCTTCTTCATTCAGAGTAGTCTCAAAAATCTCATTTGTATCCTTCACTTTAGCAGTATAATCTATAAGAACTAACGATCCCTTTTCTAGTGTCACGGAAATTGCTGTCGGGTAACCATAATATTAAGCTTGACGAGGCTTTTGTAAGTAGAGGAGCTACAGAGCGGTCAATATATCATGGGCAACCGATAATCCATCACCTTTTGGCTTGATATTAAGGATTTCCATAGTTGATGAAATTGCGGACAGCGTTCTCATAATGTGGTAACCAGTTACCTCGCCCATGCACCCGATTCTAAAAACCTTTCCCTTCAACTCCCCAAATCCTCCAGCCAGGAGAACTCTGAATTGTGACGAAAGGATTTCTCTAAATTTCTTGTCATCCATCCCTTGAAGATAATTGATAGCAATGACCACGTTACTTCTTGCATTTTCCTTAGCAAAAGGTGTCAGCCCAAATTCTTCGAGGCCAGCATAAACAGCCTTAGCGCATTGTTTGTGACGATCGATCCTGTTCTGCAATCCTTCTTCAATAATCATGTCTAGTGCCTCTCTATAGGCGTAAAAGAGACTAATCGCAGGAGTAAAAGGTGTTTCATTACTTTCCCCAAAGTATTTGAAATATCTTTTCAGATTGAGATATTGGGTTGCCGGTGGATTTTCTATCATATACTTTTTGGCATCGTTACTTATGGACATTGGGGCCAAGCCAGGTGGAGCAGCCAAAGCCTTTTGAGAGGCAGTAACACATACGTCTACATTCCATTCGTCAACGGGCAGGTGATCACCCCCAAGTATAGAAACGGCGTCTGCGATAAAGAAGGCTCCATTGTTCTTGCACAGCTTTCCTAGTTGATCCATATATCGGAGTGTTGTTCCTGTTGATGTTTCATTATAAATTGCGTATAAAGCCTTGACTCCGCGGTTGTTGTCAAATGCTTCCTTGATATTCTCAATTGGAGGGTTTTCACCAAATGGTGCCTTTATCCTAATTGCTCTCCCCCCAATGTTATCTACCAAATCGGCCAACCTTGTTCCAAATTCGCCGTTAACCGGTACAATAACTAAATCATCTTTCTTTATGAGATTTACAACGGAAGCCTCTACTGCGCCTGTCCCCGAGGAGGTCAAAACTACAATATCGTTCGTCGTTTCAAAAACTTTTTGAGTTTTTGATATTATATCTTTGTAAAGTGTTCTAAAGTCTCCGCTCCGGTGATTAATCATGGGTGTCGACATGGCACTTGTTACACGAGTTGGTACATTAGTAGGACCAGGAAGCATTACTAGATAATCCAATACTATCGACAAATTGGGAATAGAAGCCGTTATTTAAAACTAATTTGGAAAAAATATAAAAGCCAACGATCCCGGAAGATTGTGTTAAAAGATCGAAAGAAAAATATCGTTCAAAGCATGTCAAAAAACGGGTTTAAAACAGCAGTTATGTTTAATCCTGAAAATGTTTATTATTCTACTGGATTCTGGGGAGAATCGGTTTCGGTATGCACAGCCGACAACACAAAGCTATTCGTACCTCATTTAGAGGTTGCAAGAGCAGAAACAGAATCACATGATTGCGAAGTGATTCAGACTCAACGTGGAGAGGGTCTAATTAAATCCTTGTATCCTTCACTTTCCAATACCATTGCATGTTCAGATTGCAACGATTTTAAAACGATCAGCACAATTAATTCTAAAATAGATAAAAAAAATTTTGTCTGCGATCCTGATCGGTTTTTGATCATAAGAAGTATAAAAGACGAGGAGGAGATTAACATGATCAAACGGGCCTCTCAAATTCTAGATAAGCTTTACCAGATTTGTACGGAAGAAATTAAAATCGGGATGTCGGAGAAAGATTTACAGTCAAAACTTGTATGCGAGGCGTTGAAGTTGGATGGATCAATTCCAAATTACCCTTTTACCCTAAACCCGTTTATAATAGGATCAGGTCCCAATGGAGCTTTTCCACACGCTGAGACATCCGAAAGGTCATTCCTTGAAGGCGACTTCATTGTAATAGACTTAACCATTCGTTATCGAGGATACATTTCCGATGCGACCCGGACATTCGCGTTAAGAAACCAAACTGAAGAAAAAAAGAAAATCTACGAGACTGTAAAAAATGCTCAGAAGCGTGGGATTGATAAGGCGAGGTCTTCCGTTAAATGCAGCGACGTTGACCTCGAATGCAGGACGTTCATTTCTGAAAGCGGTTATGCAGAATATTTCATTCATTCAACTGGCCATGGAGTCGGACTGGAAGTGCATGAAAGACCATGGATACGCCCTGAAGAGAATAGTGTTTTACTGGATAATATGGCAATAACCATTGAACCTGGTATATACATTACAACAAAATTTGGAGTCAGAATTGAGGATACAATCATGATTAACAATCACGCTCGATTGGGAAACGAAATATTAACAAAATTTACTAAAGATTTGATTACCATTGACCGATAACCAGAAACACATACAAGGCTATTTCTAACAGTTAAAAACTTTTGAATAGATATTAATGCGGGTGATTTAATAGATTGTTTCCAATTATTAGTTCTATTAATCTCTTGGCAATCGATTCTTTGCTCTGAATTGGTAAGTGCATGATTTTTTTATTTCTATCAATAACGAAAACTTCATTGCTATCGGATCCAAACCCGCAGCCCTTTGTAGAAAGGTCGTTTGCAACGATAAAGTCCGCGTTACATTCTTTTAATTTTTTTAAGGCGCGGGCAATAAGCAATTCTGATGAAACATTGTATTCAGCCTTAAAAGCAACTAGTATTACATTCGTTTTCCATCTCTTTACTTCATTAACAATTTTTTTGGTCGGTATCATCTTAAGCGTGAAGTTTTTTTTCGTACTGTTTAACTTTCGCTGCAGAGGTTCGGCAATCGTGTAGTCTGAAACGGCAGCGCAATGAAAAACCACATGTGGAGAATTATGCGATATCTCACTTTTCACCTTCTCGTACATTTGACTAGCTGTTTCAACTCTTATCGTTTTTAGGTTTGCATTTATCGGTGGATCGACTTGGCCATGGCCGTAAATCAAAGTTACTTCCAGACCAAGTCTGGATGCCGTTTTTGCAATGCTCAATCCCATTTTTCCTGAGCTCAAGTTTGTCAAGACTCTGACTGGATCTAGTCTTTCCAAAGTTGATCCAGCCGTTACCAACACTTTCTTCCCTAGATTTCCGCTGCTTTTGAAGACTGCTTTTAGCACGAAATTTAATACTTCATTTGGACTGGTAACTTTTGCCTTATTTTCTAAAAGTGTAGGTTCGATAAACGAAACACCCAAAGCTTTAAGGCCAGCAATATTTTTGCTAATTATCTTATTTTCGTACATAGATTGATGCATAGCTGGTGCGATCAATATTGGAATTCCTGACCCAATGCCCACACTCAATAATGTCGTCACGGGCGAATCATCGATCCCATTTGCGAACTTTCCTATTGTATTGGCGGTGCATGGGTACACTATGATCAGGTCAGACCTATTGTAGTCAGCTAATTCTATGTGTTCCAAATTTGGGGTCAGTCTAGTAATAACATCATTACCGGTTGCCCATTTCATTATCCCTTTGGTTATGAAACTGGCAGCAGAGTTTGTCATGACAGGATGTACCTCCGCTCCTTGGCGCATCAGCAATCGGCTCAAGTCGATCGCACGATAAGCCGCAACACTTCCTGTTATGCATAAAACTATTTTTTTCGAAGCAAGAATCTGACTTTCTATGCCTATAATTTCTTTAGAGGGGTGGTTCGCTTTTGTTTGTTTGATTGTCAAAGACCCCTTTTCAGTCATATATCATTTCTAGATGAGAATAAATCTTCGAGTTCTTGTTTCTGCAAGTTTTCCATATGGTAAGTGTGTTCTTCATTAGGAAAAGTGCCATTTCTAACATCAAGGCAATAGTCGGCAATTGCACTTCCTATCAACTCGAATAATTCTAGATATCTTTTAATGAATTTGGGGTGAAAATTGATATATAGTCCAAGTAAGTCGTGAAGGACCAAAACTTGGCCGTCCAGCAAAGGACCAGAAGCTATGCCTATTATTGGAATTCCAGCTTTAATAGAAATAAGTTGAGCGACTTCAGCAGTTACTTTTTCTAGTACGATTGAGAATGCTCCCGATTCTTCTAAAAGTTTTGCATCTTGAATTAGTTTGACCGCATCTTTGGTGGTCGTCCCTTCTAAACGAAAGCCATGTGTGATGGAAGCTGTTTGTGGTTTAAGGCCTATGTGGCCCATAACAGGAATTCCATGTTCTGATAATTTTTTTATGGTACTGGCGATCTCATATCCACCTTCGAGTTTAACTGCGTCACAGCCGCATTTAATAAACTTGACAGCATTAGATAGGGCAATTTCAGGTCCTACCTGGTAAGACCCAAACGGCATGTCTCCTACAATTAGAGCTCTATTGGTCCCATTGCGTACTGCCTTACAAAAAATAAGCATTTCTTCCATGCTAATTGATCTAGTAGTATCGTAACCCATCATAACTGTAGCAGCACTGTCTCCGACCAGGAGAATATCAACGTCAGTCGAATCGCAAATTCTAGCCATGCTATAGTCATAGGCTGTGACCATAACGATACGGTTGTTGGTCTTTTTTTTCCTCAAAATATCGTCGATTGTTAGTTTCATAATTTCTAGATCACTTCCGTTGTGAGCATACTATCAAGTAGAGCTTCCTGCCCCATTTCTAATGATATTCATGCTGTGAAGTAAGTTCAATTTGTTGTCAAATTCAGATACAAGCCTTAACAGTTCACTTTTATCCCAATTAGAGAGATTCCTTGCAATATTGATCATGTTGGGAATAGCCCTAACTAAGTTATCTACTATGGTAATAGTGGATGCCTGAGATGTTCTGGATAAAGGATTTAAATCAACCGATATTACCTTTTTGCCTGAGTTAACAAGTGCTTCAGTCCTATCTCCGTCTTCCAACCCAAGTAACACAGTATCTGCACTAATTAGGCCTTTTTCATCAACAAATTTCCTGTCACTTGAAATACCTTCAATAAAAAATCGAGGATCCGATTGAATACCCAGCACAATTATCGCACCATTCCTCCTCAACATTTTGCCAATTAATCGAGATCGTTTCTGACTGCGATGATACAAATTAACTTCCAGTTTTGCATTGACAACCCTACTCAATTCTACTATTTCTTTGCAGCAAAGGGTCGCAACATTTCCATTAACTGAAATAACCGGATCCTTAGACCCTAACAGTAAGGAACAAGCCACCTTCTCTGCGTTGAGGGCAGCATCAATAGTACGCTCGCCTAGCAAATAATCAAAAGCTTCCCCTCTTCCATGGGCTAGAAGCCCATGTGGAACAACTATTCCTTTCTTCAGTCCATGCACCAACTTTTCCCTTATCGAAAGAGAAAGGTATCTAGGATGTCCTTTCGGAATTTTTTTAGCCAATTTTAGAATTCTTCAAGATTCTTGCCCCAGTATTATCAACCTTGGACACTATACAATAAGGTGCATAGGCTTCCAATAATTGCAATACAAATTTTACTTCCTCATCGCGAACGACGGTAAATACCGTCTCGCCAAACAATGCGAGACTGGAAAAAAAGCCATTTGATGTTAACAGGTTAATTATTGATTTGCAAGTTCCTTTAATGACACCCAACCCTTCTGTAAATTCAAAAGATAAGCGTAAAAAATTATCAACTGTGGTGGATTTTAGTAAAGCTTTTATGAACTTTATAGCTATTTCTGTTAAGCTATCATTCTGGACATCCAAGCATCTAGCAGTATTCAGGGGACCTAGACATACGGAAACAATTGACATTTTTTCTAAGGGAACCGTTTCAATTTTACCCATTCCAGGCGCACCGGCTATTGTGCGGATTTCGAGGCCACCAATAAATTCGGAAATAACAGTCCCGAGTCCAGTCTTACAAGACAATTCTGCGCAATGAGCAACTTGTGCACACGCAAGTGGGGAAAGATTTGTACCAAAAGCCTCGTTTAACCCATATGAGAGACTCAAAGACGCTGCGCCACTCGACCCTAATCCGAATCCTATTGGGATCTTAGTCTCGTGACTAATAGATACATGACAAGGTTTGCTAATTAAATTGAAATAATCCGATAGTACTTTCTTAGATACTATCGCATCGTCTGCTACGGTACCATTAATGGAAATATCAAAGCTCCTACTGGGAACATTGCCATAAATTACAACAGTCGTTAAGACTCCATCGGATAAAGAAACGCCGGCCCCGATCGAACCGCTCTTGAGCTGCGATGTGTGGTCTACGACTTTATGATAAAATCCTGTAATATGGCAAGGGCTGTACGCTTTGGATTTAGCAACTACACGAGCGACTTGAAGCAATCTCAATCGATATATAATACCTTTATTGATATAAAAATAACGTTTAATTAGTATAAACATGTTTAAATCTCTATATGCCGAATTCTGAACGCAGGTTACAAGGTATAGGAAGTAGCATTCTAGTCTCGCTACCATCAGAGTGGGTAAAATCGAACTCACTCAAAAAAGGCGATACGGTATCCATAGAAACCAGCAATGACAACTCTATTACGATAGTTCCTAGAGATGCAAAAAAAGGAATTTTAAAAGAGGTAATTATTTCGTTGAAGGACCTTCCTAGCGAAATATTAGTTAATCAAATATATGGTTACTACTTATTAGGGTACGAAATAATACAAATCTCTGGGAAATCTCCAATCAATTATGATACACGCGATCGTATCAAGTCCTCGATAAGCAAGCTTGTTGGCCTGGAGATTGTGGACGAGGACAACCTTAACATTACAGTACAGTTTTTGCTTGATGCTCACTCGATGGAAGTATCGAAGATTCTACGCCGAATGAGCTCCATCATTGGTGGAATGCACAGGGATACTATTTCCTCACTGATTAAACGAAACGAGATGACCAGCAAACTGATCAAACAAAGGGATGATGAAGTAGACCGACAATATTTTTTGATCGTAAGATTAATGAGAAGTGCCATGATGGACAGAAAATTAGCGTCAAGTCTGAACCTTAGTAACATAGATCTCCTAGACTATAGAATAGCGGCTAATCATATGGAGAGCGCGGGGGATTATATTTCATCGCTTGCGTCATTCATGCATCCTTTCCAAGAAGACCCATACATTATAGAACAAATTAAATCTGCAAACATCATAATATCTCAAATGCATGATCAGTCTGTCAAAGGATTCATTGAAAGAGATATTGTTAGTTCAATGCAAGTAATAAGACTTTACTCAGACTTCAATAAGGTCCTAAAAATAGTAAATGATTATTATATCACTAAGAAAATGCCCAGCCTTAAATCAGTTGTATCCACAGTAAATGCTACCTCGACCATGGACAAAATCGCTAGATGTTGGGTAGATATTGCTGATCTGATAAAACCTACGTACGGTGTCACGTAAATGTTTCATCTTGGACGGATTTGTTATATTCACTAGGATTTCAAAAAATACACAACACATTACTATCCCTAAAGATTAAGTAGTCTCTGATTCGAATTGATGAAGAAATCGTAACTCTCGTAAATGGTAACCAAAATTCATTTCGGAACAGACACCACCTATATAATATTTATAGCATCCCTCTGTAAAGCAGATTTATTATTGTGGTAATAAAGGGTTCTATGTCATTGTAATATTTATTATTCTAACGAAATCGTAAGAGTAAAACTAAACCCTAGCTGGACTTGGAATGGCTTAAACTCTTCAGTCCAGTCTAGAGAGATACTGTTGACGAAGTAGTATAACTATAAGACTTTGAAATATTTAAAAATTTACTAAGCTACAGCAGAGACTTGGAGGGTTATTGGGAAAGTTATCTCTGTCACAGCCTGTGGTTTGCAGTTATAGAAGCATAAAATGGTGGGAGTTTTAAGTGTTCTAATTCACTGTTGCCTTTGTGATGAAGTATCTGTATATGGCATGGACTTCAAAAAAAAGAATTTTCTCTACTCTCATTTCTATTTCAGAATATTTTTAAGCATGGCAAATATTTGCTATATATGCTAAAACTCGGCCTCTTTCTTCTCATATCATTTGTTAGCTTGGTATCCTTGAGCACCCTATCCTACAAGGTCTCTGCAGTTTGTATTGATACTCCAGTATGTGAAAATAGTGGAGTAGGTAGTAGTCAACTGAATAACTGTATAAGTAGCACATTCTGTGCAAACCAAGGAGACGGAAGTAGCCAGAGTAATAATTGTAATTCAAATTTTCTTTGTGCAAATGTTGGAGTGGATAGTAGCCAGAAAAATAATTGTTCATCCAATTTTTTGTGCCAGAACATAGGAGACCACAGTATAATTGCGCTTTAGACGAAAGTTTTTGCGAAAACAGGGGAGAGTAGAGTAACCAAGACAATAATTG
>DASWDL010000052.1:0-3744 GCA_036395315.1 Nitrososphaeraceae archaeon | reverse complement strand
AGAACTTGTAGACAAATTAACCGGAAAAGATATGGCTGTCACTTACAGTTTTGACAATTTGGAAATTGATATACCAAAGGCTACCGGTCCCGGAGGTCAGGACATAGGAAGTGCTAAATGGAAAATCAATGGCAGATTCATAATATCTACCAAAGTTCAAGATAAACCCAAGACTATGGAATAGAATAATTCAGGAAGCTACCAGGTTTGGTTCTTGTAGCAACCAGAGCTTAAATAGTACGATGCCCTCATCTCTGTAATGCTATCTGTAGCTTGTAGAGACGTTGGAGCAGATTGTGATTTTAAAGGAACTGGAGAAACAGAGGAGGAGTTAATGAATAGCTTAGTCGATCATGCAATTAAAGATCATGGCTATACCCGTGAATACGTAATGAAGCCAGAAATGCAAGAAAGGATTAAAGTCCAAATCAAACAGTCATAGTTAACCTATGGATTTTCGGGCCGGACAATTTTTTTCAGAACGTGACTACATTTTGTACGCATCGCAACAAAATAACGGACGAAAAGTCGGATATAAAATGGGATGTTTGCTCTGAATGTAAATCGTCCTGCAAATTGTCGAATCACTAGACAGTAACTTTCAGTATGATTTTTTATCTCTATCGGCTATCTAAAATAATTTAGAGCACTGTAAGAGGAAAGTTATGTCATCTCATTTTCCATTGCAGAAAGTATTTCCTTTAGCGCTTCATTAGCCAACCCTATATCCTTACCATATTAATTGATTTTTTCTATGGACTTTTCAAGGGCTTTAATATAATAAGTCAAAAGGCATGTATAACTCGATTATATTCTGGGTTGTTCAATGTATATGAATAAGATTTAAGCCCCTCTTCTGTATCCTTTGCAACGCCCGGTACCGCTTCCCAAGCCTCTCCAATTAGTGTACGTTCCTTCATTAGATCTACCTTCGAACCTTCTGTTAATTCCTCTTGGGAAAATAATTTTACGAGTTCTTCATAATAATGAATCAATGACTCTTTAATAATGTCAATACTTTTTTCACTCAGAGGCATATTAAGAATTTGTAAAAAGGTCTATTTATTATTGGCTAGCTCAAATATGTAATTTGATTACAATAAAGACTCCCAGGAAGGCAATTGTTGATAAAGGGAACCATAGTACGAGCGATAGACCTAAGCGGATGCCTAGATAAATACCTAGCCACTTTAAGCGATAAACTACATGATAGAGCACTTTTAAATGCATACCTTCTGGTAGTAACGAAGACTATTATGTTATCGTACAACACGATTATGCCTTTACATGTTGGAGACTAAAGTATATACTCATCATAATTGGATAGCCAAAAATAGGAATTTTCATTAAGATTTGGCTTCCATCGTCGCAATTGTATACTCCAGTTAGGCTTGGTAAACTCTTGGCGGCGTATGCATAATGTTCTATATTTGCAATTTTTTGTGGGTTTTCATGGCTTTTCCGAATTTTCTGCACAGAAATATACTGTGAGCTCGGGTATAGCCAATAAAACGGTACATGATTCTTACCTACTAATTAAATTCTTATTCGATTTCAAGTTTCCGTACTTACTGAAGAGTCAATCTTTACTCCCATCTTTAACATTCATTTTCAGTATTAAATTGATCAATTATACTTGAAATTTCTTTCGTTATTTCTTGACCAAAGAGAAACATGGGAGATGGTAACAAGAGTTTACCATCTCTATAGCGGCCGCAACCGCTGAGTTCATGAATGAATCCCATTTAAATAACTAGTTTTGAATTATTATTGTTTGCGAAAAAGATTGGAAATAATGAGCAGAACAAGCACAGCCAAGAATGGTCACGAGCGTATTGTGTCAGATAGAGATAATGTCAAACATCTCCAATATTTCACGAATGGGCAGTGGAGACATAGCGATAAATGCAAACAGGCAACAAACAGTGAATGCACTGTGAATATCTATAGGTCCCCCGAAAAATAAGACGACTAACTATTGGACATTCCAGACTCGGCTGACTGGTACTTTTGCCTTGTCAATATTTCTATTTCCATCAGACATGGTATAAGAGAACGTAACTCTTAATACTTTGCAATTTTTACTGACGGATACTTTTAGCTAAAAATCTTCACAATTGCCCGCTTTAGTATCTCCTTGCACAGGATTAAAGTCGATAATTTCATCTACGCCCTTGCCGCAATCAAAATAATCTGCTCCCGCCCCTCCCTTCAGGTCATCATCTCCGCTACCGCCATAGAGCTTGTCATTACTTCCTTCTCCAAATAACTTGTCATTTCCGGGCCCACCCTTGATAATATCTCTTGACTTTCCACCGTGTAATGTGTCGTCGCCTCTATTTCCGTTTATCTGATCCTTACCACCTTTAGAATCAATGCTATCGTCTCCAGCAAGTCCATCGATCGTATCAGCCTTCACCGTTCCAACCAGATTATCGTTTCCGTCCGTACCTGTTATCTGATCTGCCCAGGCGACCTTTAAATTAAAAGGCGGCGTTAGACCGCTATTAATCCCTACTAGTAAGACAACGGATAACAAACTTACTGTGAGTCCTATGAGATACGCCGCTATCATAGAAGTTAATTGTATGATAATAAGTTTAAGAGATTCTCTCCTATTTGCTGAAATATTTGCAAGTACATTTCTAGATAAGAAATCACAGATTGCGACCACCTGATTCTAAGTTCATAACGTATTCATGCGAAGGATTGCCAGGAAATAACAGCGACTGCCCCAACGATTTTGTTAATGACTTTTGCATCAGAAGTTTTTTAACAAAGAAAGACTTGATTTTTCACCAAGAATTCTAATCGTTACATAAATGAAAAGGTAGCTAGTAATAACTTTCCTCGTACATCTATGTACAGGATATATAAATTAGCAATTGAAGGAGATCAGTCACTGCTGCTTCATGGAGTGATCGATGGAGTGGTGCAAGAGGCTAGGATTACTCAAAACCGCGTAAAATCTTTCTGAAGAAAATATTAATTTCTCAAATCTGAATCCCTGCTCATTTCTCTATTGCACTTATCGCCTTCTACTAATCGCTTAGGGCATCGAGAGTAACAAGTGCTGCCAAAATAATTAGGCTAGAGGATCCGAAGAGGATTACCAGGTTTTGAGTATAACTGGTTTCATTTTTTTTGAAGATTTCCTACAAGTTGTGAGTTGACAGGTTTCCGTTTGGACAAGCCGATATGCCTAATTTTTAAAATAAAATCTGACTGAGACAATAATACAAACTGTCTTCTAATACAATAAATCAGTATGGTGGAGACAAGAATTTGATTCTTTCTTAGGTTTTTGTGTAACTGTGAGATTGTTGCTACGTCAAATGACTCAGATGTTGCTACCAAAACAGACCCTATTGTCTTGTATCTCAGGACAATCAGGTTCTCGAAAACATAAATGAAGCTGAATAAGGGTTGCAAAGATTAGTAATAAATAAATCGCTTGTCGATATTTTATTATTATATGGATAGCGAAGACGAAATTGAGAAGATGGCTGAGACATTAGCTCGAAATGAAGGATTGTCTAAACTTAAGGCTCTATCTGTTTTGCAGAGCAGATATCAAAGTGAAAGGCGGTTAGAAGAAGCCCTGAGAGCTAAGAAAATAATGGATATAGAAGAATCCAAATTACAAGCGGACAAAGGTCTTTATGAAGAATCGTAAAATAGTAATAATGCTCTCTGGTTCGGTAACACCAACTTTGGCTAGATTTTAGTTCCCAGGTCAACATG
>DASWDL010000051.1:0-2760 GCA_036395315.1 Nitrososphaeraceae archaeon | reverse complement strand
CAACGATCAAATCCTTTCATTGAGCCACAACACTTCAAATTACACAGGAGTCCAAAAAGGACCAATTTTTATCACAGTGGGAACAGGAGGCCAAGGATTTCATGCTCTTGATGGGCAAGCTCCGTTCGTGGCTCGCCAATTCGAAAGGCACGGGTTCATTAATGTTGTTGTAGGTGAAAATGGAAGAAAACTTGTGGGGTCATTTTATGACAATAATTCTCATAAAGTATTAGATCAGTTTACGATCACCAAATAACAAAGTTTAGCAACTTCTGGGATCAGGATATGTCATAGTTACTATATTAAGTTACTTTATCCGTAATAAGACCTGATTTCTCCCTTAACGCAAGTACCCCGGACGTGCAAAATAATACAAAGGAGGGAATCCCAAGATAGGTTGCTAAAGAAAGTATTGCGACCCCGCATAATATTAACAAGATCCCAGAGAGCTTGGGATTTTTTACCCTAAATGTAACAAGAAAACTGCCTACATTCACTACAATGAGAAGAAAAACATGAAGCAAAAGACCGCCAAGAAAAAACCCTAGAATTGGGAATCCAATTAAACTGTTGACATATACAAATCCCACTATTATCGTTACTAAAACAACTAGCCCTAATATTGCAGTAATCAGTGCAAGTTTCTGGTAAGTTTTCAGTTTGGTTCAACCTAACCTAGCTTTGATTATTAATCTCTGTTATCGTTCCAACAATAAACCAAGCCAGCACGATACCCAGTTTAATAACTGCATTACAATCTTTTTTCATCAAAATTTTTTCGGGACATGACTAATATTGTTGCGGTGTATCTCCATGCAAAATAATGTTATTACTCTAATTCTTCCACTGTTTCTAAACCATTTTTAATGAGAATAGATCGCCTAAGGATCTCCCGGTTTAAGCCCACCAAAAGTCCCGAACCAGCAACCATCAGAATGTCAACAATTATTATCGCAAGAGTTACTTCTCCACTCTGGTTCGCCAATTCTCCATATTTCTCAATCTGGAAGTGGAATGAAGAACTTCCGACATAAATCACGGATATGCAAAATCTTGCTACGAGGGACACGACGTACACCAAATTGATCAATAAGGCCCCTCTTGAATAAATTGCCCCGTCTGGTTTCTTCCAAAATTTTAAAGTTCTCCCTGAAAAGCGATAAGCAGCGAATTGAAATGCTACAAAGACTAGGACATACAAAATAAGATAGGTAATCGAAATACCCATAAAAAAGGAACTAACAACAAAAAATGATGCAAGTCCAATATACAAAATTGTAGTTGATATAACTGAATTCCGCCTTATTTTATACCCTGTAATCGCCTTCTTAACTTTAATAACCACGAGTAAAGTAATTAGCCCTGCCGCAACGAGAACACTAATGTCTAAAGCAGAAGCCATGTATGAGTTATCTTTTTATGCATGGATAAGAACGTAATGAATACTATCTTATATATATCTGAAAATATAAGGCATATGTGCAGAAGACGCTTCTGGATAGTCAGTTAAAAATAAAAATTGAAAGAGCGACAGAAGGGATAAGACAAGGATTTATTTCTAGACTTGAAATTCATGAATATAAGACCAATGCTTTGACTATAGCCAATTTCTTAATGGCTGCAAAAATCGAGTCCAATATTTCAGACAGTTACAAAGAAGATTTAATTTTCACTCTCTGTAAACTTTCAGATTATATAGGCAAGGTTTTCAAGGATTTTACTAGAGAAGACATACTTTCTTATCTGGACTCGTACAGAAAGACTGAAGCAAAGGATCCATTACATAGTTGGATAGGATCATACAACCTTCATAGAGTGTTTATTATGAAATTCTTCAGATGGCTCTACTCGCCTGATATGGAGCCAAAGGATAGACCAAAACCCTCTTGTATAGAAAATATTCCACAGTTAAGAAGGAAGGAAAAAAGTGTATACAAGCCTACAGATCTATGGACTACTGAAGACGACTTGTTATTTCTAAAATATTGTCCTTCTAAAAGAGATAGATGTTATCATGCTGTTTCTAGAGATCTGTCATGCAGACCCCACGAACTTCTGAAACTTAGAATAAAAGATATAGTATTTAAAATGGCAGGAGACAGACAATATGCTGAAGTTCTTGTTAACGGTAAGACAGGACAGAGACATATCCCCTTAACCAATTCAATACCCTATCTTAAAGACTGGCTGAACGACCATCCGATGTTGGGTAATCCTAATTCTCCACTGATCAGCGGATTTGGAAAAAGTGTAGGAAGAGCAATAAGTGCTTCCGCTTTGCACGGAATATACAGAATTTACAAGACGAAATCCTTTCCAAGATTATTACAGGACCCATTGGTCGCATCCGAAGAGAAACAAAAGATCACTGAACTCTTGAAAAAGCCATGGAATCCTTACATTAGAAGACACTCGGCCTTAAGTGAAAAATCTAAAATATTAAAGGAAGGAATTTTACGTCAGCACGCAGGTTGGCAACCTGGATCAAATATGCACCTTCGTTATGTTCATTATTTTAGTAATGCTTCAAGTGAGTCAATCCTAGAAGCGTATGGATTGAAACCTTCAACTATAGAAATTGACAAAATGAAACCAGTCCAATGTACTAACTGTGGTGAAAGTAATAAAGTAGATAGCAAGTTCTGCGTTAAATGTCGCATGGTCCTGAGTTACGATTCTTATATTGAAACTATTGAGGATCAGCAAGATGATAAGGATTCAATTGGAGCACTTTCAGATCAAGTGATGAAATTAACTGAG
>DASWDL010000050.1:0-4778 GCA_036395315.1 Nitrososphaeraceae archaeon | reverse complement strand
TCTACTTCAACAGGATCCGTAAATGCAAGTACGACCTTCGCTATCGTGAAATAGAATAAGAAAAGAATTTCTTATTTAATGGCCCTGGTGAGGTTGAGAGCGCTGCTCTATCTTCTCATCTTGAAAAAAGTATAACCAGTAGTCGTAATCAAGAATAGGACGATTAGCAGCGTTACAAGTTGAGTTAGTGTCACATCCGCTCACACAAAATATTCTTTACATCATTCTTAATTAACAGAGTTGACACTGCATAATTTCAGCAATGTGTTTTCTGGTATCGGTGAAAATGATGTTCTGATATTATATTAACAATTTCAATAATAAGAACATCACAAGAACTATAGTAAACGAGAGTCACAGGAAAAAACAATCAGGAAACATTATTAGTTATTATCTTTCTATAATACCATGTGCCAGCATTTCTGACATCAATAAAGAAAATTTTGGCTGACCTGATTTTGGAATTTCGTGTTAATTCCGAAACTACGCCGAAGAATTATTTTCGATTTGGATACTAAACAAACTAATTAGATAGCGCCTGGAAGTAAACCATGACGCATTAGGATAAATTGGAATAGTTTCTTACGAATTTTATCATAATGAGAATTTCACCCGAGGAAGCATGGAATTCATTTCTATTGCTTAAATAAATTACATGCTACCTATGATGTAATTATTATATAATTCTCCTAAGGGTAATAGAATAATTTTGTTTTCTGAATAAAGATAAGTACAATTGTATCCACAATGCTTTAATAAAAGCAAATATTTAGGGAAAATGGTAGCAAAAAGTCTAGTATTAGGAATAGGGATTCTGGTTGCTGCACTAATCGCAATGGGTACTATGATTTCACCAGTAAATTTACAATCTGCAAATGCCGTCAAGAGCCAAACGAGCCTAACTGGAGTATACAATTGCGATGATGGGGGCCAGTACTATGTGACTCAGATCGGGAATACTTTGTGGTGGGCCGGTTTGAGCGGTGGCGGCGATGGACACAGTTTCACCAACGTATATAATGCAAAAATTACTGGAAATGGGAAGATTTCAGGTGATTGGGCTGATGTTCCTAGGGGCTTTATTCTCAATCATGGACATTTGAGCCTGACTGTAATATTAAGTCCATCTGGGGAAGTAGTCGGACTGCATAAGGTGCCGGGGACAGGCGATGGATTTGTTGGAATAGACTGGCATAAGATTAGTTGAATATCACTATGACGATCAAGTGAGCGAATCTTTCACATACATTTTAGACATGTTGTAGTGCTGTATATACAGCATCTAACAAACTTTCTATTGTGGTTAAAACATAAATACAGCATGGTAAGTTTATAACTATAATGTCATTTGTTGAAATTGTGGAAGGCCAGGTACAAACTTCTATTAGATTACCTAAAGAATTATTGAAAAGGGCCAAGAAATACGCGATAGATCACGATACTTCGTTAGCAACGGTACTGATAGAGTCATTGGAATCCTATCTAAACAAGAAAGAAAAATAAGGAATGGCCCCTCGCATATTTTCTTGTTCTAATTGTAATGAGCCATTTAGCCTACACCTCCCGGATGATACGACAAGAGCAGACTATAGGAAATGTGTAGAGAGAGACAAAACTTATCATAATTTGGAACGTATAATACTATGTCAAAATTGTGAGCGCAGAAACACAATCTATTACTGTGCTGAAAGTCACGGAAAGTTAATTACTGAAGATTAGATCATAACAACGGGCTCCCGAGGGACCCAAAGGGTAAGTTGCCCATAGCCTGTGCCAAATGTAAGTCAGCCTATTGGACAAAGAAAACAAAGTTAAGCAAAAACTATAAATGAAATCTGTTTTATTTTTGGTCCGGTTCTTTGTTAACCCAAAGAGTCGGCTTAAACATTCTCTGGTGAGTCATGTAATACTGGCTCACCAGGGTTTTATAATTTATCTGCCGCTCTCCCTCCCTGTTGATCGAGTCTTATGCTATTAGTCGAATAGTCGGTAATTAAAAAAATGGATAGGAGACAGAAATGTAAAAAGTGTAGAAAAGGAGTACTTGAGTTTAAGTATTCCTTTAATTATTTAACTATGCTCCCCTGAAGAAAATTACAGTGGTGAGTAACAATGTCAATTGAGTTTCAGTTCATCGCGCCAAGCAAGTGCTTCAAGTTCAACTCGGACAGCATCATCGATGGGAATCACTGGTCGGGCTTGGAATTCGAAAGCAGGGAAGGTTGAGCATACCTTGTGAACAGTCGCAGGATCGTCGCATTCCACCAACATGTGTCCACCCCACTCGCCCACTCTTATTACGAACGATTCGATTTTAAAATTTGCAGGCGCTTTCCATTTAGTGAACACATCAAGTATTCGCTTCTGGGCATTCTCGTACTCCATAGGCGAACCTTGTGAGCGTTCGAACCAACTGATCATATACTTCATTGGCATCTTCCTCGATTTTTAATGTGATTCATTCGGTCGGCTGTAATCCCAGCATCTAATATGAGTCCATTAAGTTCTCCTTTTTGCATAAGACCGATCACAAATTATTGGCTTTTAGGTATTATAGGTAGATTGAAACGGTTTCTCGCCTAGACGGGTAACATGGCCTTCACCAGGACAACGCCACCAGTATCTGGCAGATTCTTGTTTTTTGTCTATGAAGAAAAAGTAGCAAAAGATGGAATTATGTTATCAATGGAGACAGCCGGCTTGTTTCCGCTTGTCATCGACTATGATAATTCCGCCATTTCCCTCTTCAACCATTTTTTGCTTTTTAAATAATTCCTCGTAGTCGGCCATTGTCATCTCAATTTTGGCCCAACCGCAATTATCACGTATCAATACCTTCTTGTTTCTGGTTGGTTCAAGAACTCCTCTATTACATTTTTGACAATCCTTTATTTTGTCCGTATTGGTGCCATCTTGGAAATCTTTAACGCTCTTTACCATTTCATGTAGTTGTTTATAGTGATGAAATAAAATCGCCATAACAACTGAATGAAACACAACGGGCCTACATACCATCATACCGGCTGAGTTGTACAGTCTGGGTAGGCTCAACATACTATCATATAATTTTCTGTCTTTCCTCTTGAGCATTAACCTAAATGGCCTCCATCTCTTTCGTTCAATTTCGGCTGCAATCCTATATGATGGGATTGTTCTGCCCATATCAAATGAATTTCAACTTTTTGATTAATAACGTATAGATAGTCTTAATGGGAGGGAGTAGGAACTTTTACTTCCCTTTGTTATCGATTTCCTTAAGGACTTTACTTAGATATTCCTTTGTAGATGCCAATTCATTCCTCGATTCTTCATACATTTACGATAGAGTCCAATAACTCTCGAAAATCGATACGTAAGACAACACGGTTAAAACTCTTGTAGAATTAATTGCCATCCCCATTGCATCAAATGTGCTCATGGCATTGTCATTTTTCAACTCTATAACAAATGAATATTTCCTATCTATTACTAATATCGAAATTTTGGTTTGTGAAAATTCCTGAATAAATTTAATGTCGAAATTATAGTTATCATTCTTGTTTGGGATCTAACTTGTTCCACATGTTCACTTTTTGGGGTCAAGAATCTAATTTTAAGATCTTTGTTCCTTAAACATAATTCTTTTAACATCTCTATTGAACCTACATTTTCCTGACGAGTAAAAGCGTTGGAAGAAGAGAGCAAAATAAGGATTTCATCTCTTGCTAACTTTTCAATTTCCCAAATTCGATTCATGGTTTGTTTGGCATCATCCATGGTTTCAGTAACCTCCAAACCACAATCGTCAGATATTCTGGTTAGGTTAGAATAATCTGACATTTCGTTATTGTAGAGAAAACATAGAAGTTATTGTGCTTTTCTCGTAACTGACGCAATACCTAAAGCTCAGTGCTGCGTCTATTTTTATGAACTCGATTGGAGGTTTAACTAGGTAACAATGAAATTCTCGCTTGTCAAAAAAAGACTATTGAAACTCATGATAGTTGATTGTGACTATCATCATATGACTGAAAGAGAATCTCTAAGTTACATTAGAAGACAAATTGGAAAGAGGATTTCACGCCGTACTTATTACAATTATAAGAATTTAGTCTATCAAGGTCCATATCGAAAAATTAGGTTTATACCTAAATGGATTAGAGGTTGGCATATAATGAGTTTACAACGCGATATGGAACAATGTCCTTTTGGGGGTAGTTTGATATGATAGACATGTTCTCATTAACAAGCGGTATTCCCGAACACTACAATAACTTCCTTGCTAGCACTGACAAACTTCTCGCTCGTTCAAATAGGTTTGTTGTCAGACGGCAGGCATTAGAGAAGACATCAAAGAAGAATTATCAAAATGTTCCCTCAAACGCGACCATAAGATCAGAAGAAATTAAGTGTGGAAAGTCTTCATGTCCTATGTGTCCGCACGGTCCATATTATTACGCCTATTGGAAAGATGACTACGGCAAACTTCGGAAAAAGTATATTGGAACTAAGTATGATGAATCGACTTTAAGAGTTCTAGAAGACGTGTACGACATGCGGTAAGGAGATACAACTCTCAAATGATAGTGGGAAATGGAGACCTTTGAACCTGCTGCTATAAAGAGAGAATGAAGCAGAAACTATCAGACCCTGCAGAGTTCGGTAAAATCGTGTTAGAATCTAAGAAGAGGGGCCATGTATTCGACGACAACGACCTAAACGACTAGAAACTAAGTCAGAACTTTTTTTCTCAATCCTTTAATATTTTATATTCAATCCACTACCAGTCGGTGGGCTAG
>DASWDL010000049.1:0-4334 GCA_036395315.1 Nitrososphaeraceae archaeon | reverse complement strand
ACACGGTCTCTCACTATGGACGTTAAGTGTGCCATTTACCAGCATAGTGATGATGAGCATGGCGATAATGTAGATGTTCGAACTCTAGTAATGGGCTTGAAGGATAACACAACTTATACAGCTGAGATAATACCGGATCATAACCCTTCTTCGACTGTTACCACAAAAACTGACTCAGAAGGTATATTCTGGGCAGTTGCGAAGGTTCCCAACGGTGAGTATAGCTTAATATTTAAAGTGAAGGTGTATGAGGGCAGGAGTAATAATGGCAGACTGGTCGCAACAGGAGATGACGATGCTCCCTGTGCACCGATTATTTAATTTCCTAACGGAGGAATTAGCTAATCAATGTATACTTAGATAATTATATCTATACTAATAGATGGTAACTACAGAAATGTAATAGTGGATTAGAATCACAAAGACAAGTGTTGGAGGTTTATTTTTATTATTATCCGTCAGGTCCTGAAGATACCTTGTATGTAAAAAATAAAAATGAGCAACTTTTGGATCTACAAAACAGACTGATGCCAACGAGTATTAACTATTTTACCAACGGTCAACGGTCAACGGTCAACTCTTAACTCTTCATCCGCGCCCAGGTAAAGCATTTAAAATAGATGGTTTGAACTTATATTGTTGATAACTTCTATTCGGGACACTGGTAGTATGATCTCGATATTTTGTTTTTGTTTTCTGATTTTTGTCCTATATTCGCCGTCCTATTCAACTACGACATCCAATACATGGAGTACCGGAGCTAGTATGCCCACAGCAAGGACTGAGGTTGTTGGAGCTGTTTTGGACGGAAAAATCTATGTGGTTGGAGGCTACGATGAAACTGGGGAAACTACGGATGCAGTGCAAGTTTATGATCCACGAATCGATAAGTGGGATAAAGTACCCTCGTTACCAGAACCGGTGGATCATGCTGCTGCATCTGCGCATGATAGTAAATTGTTTGTAGTCGGCGGTTACGTCACCGATAAAGGTCAGAGAACCCCAACCAGTAAATCATATGTTTATGAGCCGTCAACAGAAAAGTGGCATGAAATAAAATCCATGCCAACTCCAAGGGGTGCAGCAACGGCTAATTTCATCAACAACACCCTGTATGTTATTGGTGGTCAAGATTCATCCCGTAAAACAGTTAATACAAACGAAGCATATGATCCGAAAACAGACACGTGGACGGAAAAACAACCGATGCCTACTGAGAGACATCATATTGCATCTGCAGTAGTGGACGGAAAATTATATGTGATAGGCGGTAGGCAAACTGATAAGTCACCAGGTCTAAACATTGGGACCAATGAGGCATACGATCCATTATTTGACAAGTGGACAACGCTTGAATCTATGCCCACAAAAAGGAGCGGGATCGCTGCCGCAACTCTTGATAATAATGCTATCTATGTCTTTGGGGGCGAGCATCCATTCAACGATGGTGCGTCGCTTAGAACTTTTAATAACACAGAAATATATCATCCTAAAACAGACACTTGGACAATAGGATCACCATTATCTACCGCTAGGCATGGCTTGATGGCGGTGGAATTTAATGAGTCTATATATGTAATTGGTGGTGGACCGGAACCGGGATTGAGTTATAGTCATGCCAATGAAGTATTGCGTATCAAGTGAGAAAAAAGCATGTAATGTGCTACAGGTAGTGGAAATCAGTCATTTCCCCAAAAGGGGACCACATTGTGGTTGTAACCACGAATACGAGCCTAGCGGGGCGTTCGGTACAGCAGCTTTGCAGGCAAAAGAATCCTGTAAATGCTTTATACCATTTATTAGATTACTCTAATCTTTACGAAAACCGCTTGGTCAACATGCTTTGTATCAAGAGATTGATTGCATGTGGCAAATTTAATACCGTAGGCTTAATATCGATTTTTAATAGTTCGCCATTTTTTGTTATAGTAACACACTCTGGAAATAAAATAATCTGCTAAGCGTAAGGTTATTTTGGAGATATTTTATATATTGCTCCTTTTCCAAATGAGAGGACATATAAGTATCCGTCGGGTCCAACGTCCAAATCTGTTATCCCTCCAAAGCCAGAGCCGAATATCAACTGATTTACCTCTTCATCAGAATCTGCAACCTTGTCTCCAAGTGCACCTGAAAGTATCAGCCCATTTCTCTTCTCATTCAATTTAAAGTGATATATATCTCCATTTTTAATATCAGCAACAAAAATGTCGTTTTCGTATTCTTTTCCTAATTTTTCAGAATTGAGAAACCGTATTTTGGTTAGACCGACTGTCTTCTTCCAAGAAAACTCTGGATCACTGTATCCTCCTTTTCCATCAAAACCTTCTAGTTGGGAGGAATTAAAATCACCAGTTGATTTACCATGGACTTTTAGCCATCCACTATTGAAACCTGGATTTACAAGATTAATTTCATCATTCTTGTCTGGGCCGTTTTCAGTATCCCATAATTTACCGCTCACGGGATCAAAATCTAATCCAAAACTATTTCGAATTCCATATGCGTAATATTTACCAGCGATCCCGGAATTGCTTATAATGTGTCGGACAGAGGATCCTTCTTGAGTGATTGCAAGGATTCCACCACTACCATTTGGTGGTCGTCCGCCAATTACATTTTGAGCCCCGGTAGTATCGTTACCACTTTCGCCTATTGGTATGTAAATATTTGCATCCGGGCCAATAATTAAAGCACCTCCATTATGATCAGGATGTTTTTTGGGGGGTAACTCGAGAAGCAAGTGCGGATTTGATAATTTGCTTCCTATTAATTCATATCGATAAAGGACATTTCCTCCAGACTTCTCGCCCCTCCCGCCATTAGTATCGTTTAGTCCACTCGATCTAGTAAAGTAAACAAAAACAAACCTATGATGATGAGGTTCATTATTTTTTGAGATTGAAACCCCTAACATACCTCTAGAATGTCTTGTGGCCACGTCTCTTGTTGTATTTTCCAATTTTTTAGTCTCTGTATTGTACCATTATTTTTTTCTGTAACCAAAACATCGGAAGGACCCAGAAAAGCCATGCTCGTTGGTAAACGAAGTCCCTCATAGACCGTTTCTACCTTTAATTTGGAATCGTTGAGAATTGGTAAACTTTTGACTGGCGTCGGCCCACTTTCATTGACAGCTCCTTCCGTGTAGCATATAAGTTGAAAATAGAACACAAATAGCAATAGCATACCTGAAGCCATTAATACAATCCATAACACAGGATACCGCCTCACTATTTGTCAGCTTTATTTTCTAGCCAAAGATATCATTTGACTGGGATTTCTGGAATTTATTAGCTTGAGGGTCAGTCGCATGGATGGATGAATGGTCCCTCGAAACGACATGAGAGTCATGAGAGTCTGTACTGTTGCCAGTGTTTTTACTGCACCACTATTAATAATCTTAAGCTTTAGTTATTTTTGTATTAATAAACAAATTATCAAAAAATTGTTACTGATAAAATATACGTCATTGCAAACCTTGAGAAAAATATTCAATATACTAATGATTCAGCGCCTACAAACATGCCGAATGAGAATCAACAAAGCGAATTAAAAGCATAAATGCATTAAACACAAGCGAGGGTGGCATCACGGATAACTTAGAAAACAGAATTGCAATTGCAGGTGGGGGAATGTTCGGAGAAGATAAGACGATTAAACCAAGCGCAACCATCTTCGACTCGCAAGAACACGATTCAAGCGATGGATGTTTGGTAAACGAAATTCCAATTAGGGCTATGAACACAGACAATAATCTTTCTTCAAGTACCCTAGCCAATGGTAATAATTCAAAGGAACAATCTGTACCTTGGGTTCAGGTTGACCTTGGAGTCCAGAAACAAGTATGTGGAGTTAAAGTTCAATTAAGGGAAGCGGACAATGAAGTTAAGTTTTTTACCATTCAACTTTCAACAAACGGAACATCGTTTACATCACCAGTATATTACTCTAATACTGGGACCGGGACCTCCGGAGAAGTCTACAACTTCGGGAAAGACTTTGTTTCAGCTCATTATATCAAACTTACAGACTTAGGCAAAATTGGCGCCGATGCGGGTTGGATATCCGACTTGCATGTCTTCGCGCTAAAGGGTTAAGTATCATTCACCGATATAGGCCCAAATAGCGACCGATTTTTACAACTTCCTGTAACTGATCTAGCTCCTATCGTAAAAGAAGAGTTGCCATTATTAAAAATCTATACATGGACTTGGAATCAATGTATATAGCAAACGAAGCATGGTCTGAACAAATTTCTCTGCTAGAGACGCAATCTTTGAACTGAGTGAAGTTAAATCAAGTCCTACATTTCAAAATCGTATTAATGAATT
>DASWDL010000048.1:0-5066 GCA_036395315.1 Nitrososphaeraceae archaeon | reverse complement strand
TGCAATGTACTTGTATCTCGACTTTCTAAGTTCTATATACCACTTCTCCGCCTTCCTTTCAATCAGGATTCTGATACCTTGGTTTCTGATACCCTAGTAAATTAAATGAAGCAAGTATGGGATCGGAGGGCGTGTCGCTCTAATAAGCATGATAGAATTTGTCTATTATTACCATTGAGATCGACAATGCACTAGTCAACAGACATATTATCAAAGTAATTGATTTTCTCATATGTCTAGTATGTACGCCGGGGTAAATATGGTCAAGTAATGTGGGATTATTATAACTAAGCAGCATGACTCATCTATATTCTAGTTTTAGGAAGATAACTTTCTATTTATTGTCAACAAAAATTTTCCTCAACCCATTAATATTTTACAGGCTAGTATGTTGTACGTCTCAATATGTCGATGGGCCGATTTTTTTGGGGTGCTTGGCCCATCGATTGATTTCAAGATGATAAGATACAAAGATGTATGAAACGTAGGTTAAAAAAAAGGTGGAGGGTTTATCCCGGTCCGGTTCCTACGTCTGCTAGTTGTCCCGGTGCGAACCTATAGGGATCATTCGGAGAGAAGCCATGTTCGAATTGTTCTCCGGGCGCAAATTTGTAGGGGTTATTGGGAATTATTTCATGTGCAAATTGGTTTCCGGGCGCTAAGGAACCAGCACCGGGGAGAGTATCTAACGCTGCCATGACGTTTTGTACCGCCATTATTGCTAGACTGCTCAGTGCTATTGCTATTGCGGCAATCAATAACATCTTCATTGAACCTTCAAACCCTAGGGAGGATTTAAGCGAATCTGGTTATTGGTTCTTTGGTTTCTCATTATTTGGTAACTAAAGAACCCCTATGGTCAAACCGGACAGACATAACTAGGATTCTTTGATAATGTTTTGTTGGTCTGTTTATAAATCTCGTTGGTAATTTCTATATCCGGTATTCTTTTTATTGATAGCGTTGCAACTATAGACTTTATCAGTTCTCTTTCATTATGGGGGGATTTGGACGTGCTTGTATATTCCCCCTTCTCATGGACCGTATGTAGAAGAGGAACTCTTGAACTACTCGCAACGCGCCTGAACCCAGTTATACTATGGGAAATAACTAATTTTATTTTTGAAAAATGAGGCTTTAAAATAATAAAAATAGGAATGGATGACCGTCGAATCGGTACTAAGGCAGTACTTCTAAGTGTCCTATCATACTGGGCAGATCATACCTACAGTAATAGGTAAAACCGCCGACTGTATCAGCCTTAAAACTAATTGTCACATTCTCTCCCCCAGCAAGATCGTGGTCCATTTTATACGGAGATTGCATACTGAATGTGTGTCTGTCCTTTGCCTCGTCTGCAGTATTGTAGAAGTGAATAGTAACAGTATCTCCCTTATGGACTATGATGTTTGTCAAGGTAAACACCGCGACCGGTACACGGAGTTTTTCTTCGTCAGCATTTAGTTCTTGAGTAAAGATGTAATATTCATTTGGTTTTACTCCTGGCGCACTAACCTCTGATGACTGGGCTGAGGCCATCATTATGGTCGGAATTAGGACTGTGAAACCTGAAGTCAATATCACGGCATCGTTGCTAGCACAAAAAGCGAATCTACTTATTCCTAAGTCACTTAATTTGAAGTTATGTTACCATAAGACAATATACATATAACCTTCACATCTAGAGAAAAAGGGAATCAACTCCAACCTCACATTTTCACGCCACGCCGTAGATATTTATGAACCACAACATGTACCGGTTTATCTGAGGGGTGTACTTTCTGATAGTCTAATGGTTTAGCCCCCATTGTCATTGAAAAATCGATCATACGATAAAAAATAAGCCTGATGTCTGTTATGACATAGCCAATTATTTCCTCTTAGACTTGTATCTTTTCAGAATTATAAGACCCTGTCCCAAATTAGTTAATTTTTGCGTTCTTCAAGATTACAAATAAAGTCAATCACGGAAGCACATGTACCACTCCGACCATGGTCGGATGCACCCTACAAAAGTATGAAAATTCACCAGGATGAACAAACTTATGCGAAAATGATTTAGATGGCATTATAAGTGCGGTTAAGCCTGAATCAAACAATTCTCCTGCCCTGACAGTGTTTGGTTCTCCGGATGTAACAGTATGCATATTGTTGTCGATGTTAGTCCATGTAACCGTATTTCCAGCCTCGATTGTAATTGGATTCGGCAAATACGATTTATTGCCAAGTGTAGCTGCTCCTTTCACTATCACGGCTTCATTTGTTTTAGTGTTATTAGAAGAGGAAATATTAGAAGAAGGCTCTTGAGTATGCTCCATCTCGCCTGTCATTCCATGAGTTTTACTCTCAGCATGAACAACAGAAGTAGTTACAGTCGCGTTCGGGTTTTCCTTCTGTAAAGTCTTTGTCAGATTCGCCTGCCAGTCTACCATGTTAATTGATTTTGTAGTAGCTATATCCCTCCCGTCTATTGCATTTGCAGTGGGATTTGTCACATTGAAGTATCCAAATGCTCCCCTCTCTTCAGGAATGCCATGGTAATGGAATACGAATTTACCTGGCCAAGGCCATTTGGCCTCCAGTATAGCGGCATTACCCGACCCTAATTCCCATGACTGTATTTTCAAGGGAGGATTCTGCCAGATACCTGAAGGAAATGCTCTAAACAAAGTTCCATGTATGTGCATGCCATATGAAGGAGAAAGACCCAAGTTTATGAGATAAATTCTGACAGTCTCGTTCGTTCTTGCAGGAAGGGGTGTTGACATATATCCATCAGCATAGCCGTTGAACAGGTAATATTCTGGGAATGGAATCAATTGATTTTGGGTATCGTATTCTCCACTAACAAGTACGTATTCTCTTGCGGGAGGCAAAGGACTTTTTGGATATACAATAAATGCGCCGTATAGACCCATTCTTACATGCTGCATTACTGGCGATACATGACAGTGGTACATTAAAGCTCCAGCTGGAGTAGCAATGAAATCATAAGTATATGTTCCATTTGCCATCACCTGTTCAAACACACCATCTTGAGTGCTAGGATGATCTCCATGAAAATGAACTGTATGTGGCAGTGGTGTTTTGTTAATGAAATGTACTATAACCCTATCACCTTCTGTAGCTGTCAAGGTCGGTCCAGGAATAGTCCCGTTGTAGGTCCAAGCATCGACACGAACACCTGGAGCTATTTCTACTGTTGTATCTTCTGCTACTAGAGTATATTCGTGCGTCTTTGATTGTGGTTCAAGATTTTGTACCTGTGCCCCGCCGTTACTATTGTTGTTAATACCTGAAACAGAATTGCCAGTTCCACTTATGGCTATTGTCGTTAAAATCAAGCTAGTTAGTATAAAGGAGGCGGTAAATGTGGAAAATAATATCAATAAAGCTTCACCCCCACTTAGATTTTCATTAATGGCATAGAAGTTGTGTAACCCTGGACAATAACCGTATTGTATGGAGGGGGAAATTAGATAAACACCTTCGCAGTTGTAGCACGTTCTTGTCCTCCTCTAGTAACTGAATAGATTGTTTTTCCCTTGGGCTTTAGAGATCAGCTGAAAGTTCTCCATCATGAATTTTTTTAATCTCGCAGCATCAGTTCCATTTATGGATATATCATCTTTGAACATATCCTTTTTACCTCTCCTTATGCTTACACGGATCAATGAAGTGTCTTGAGGTTCGGAAATAATTTCCATTTTTAATTCAGGCCCTCTTGCTAACATACCCTTTACTGGATCTCCGTAAAGTATGTTATCAGCAAATCTGTCTATATGTGGATTAGCAAACTCTAGCGCATATCTATTAATTCTGTCTTCTATTACAAGACTTAGTTTGTTATCGACATCTAATTTCATTATTTCCAGGATATAATTTTGCAAGCTTTCGATCTCGAGCGACTTTCCTATGGGCATAACTTTATTCAATAGAGTCCTCGTCTCTCCCGTGCTCGTGGTTGATGTCCATGTCATTCCTTCACTAGCTACGGTCATTCTGAATTTTCCATCAGCACCATTTAACTTCAGCTGATTGTTTATGATATCTTGCAATTCTATAGATGTCATCGATTTCACCGGACCTCTAAACCACTGATTTTTTCCGTCTTCTGAATCCATCAGACCGCTATAATGTACTATATAGCAATCCTTTGCATTCCATCTTCTTACAAAATTGAATGCTTCGGTAACTGAAATTATGCCTGCTGCAGGGTGATGGTTATAAGTTTCGGCACCTAAGATAAGAACATCTGGGTTCCATAGCAAGTTCTGATCAACCTCATTAACAGTAAGAAAATCCCATCCAATCACTATCTTCTTCTTATCTGGGAGCACGATTACATATATGACACAACCAGATAAAGGAGTGTGACTATTGTAGTCGTAATGAACCACTGAAAGGGGAGTTACTGAAAACGGACCAATTTCGGTTTCTTTGCTCGGGATAATCTCAATAAATTGCGCAAGTGAATTTAGCTTGTGGGGATCGAATTTATTCATTAGCTGCTCGTGGGTTTCACGCGTACAGAATATTTTTAATCTTCTTGAGCTGCTGTATAAATCAACAAGAGCAGATAAATCGTGAATGTGATCATCATGTGAATGTGTTATGAGGAGCGCATCAGGCAAATATGACATATCAGTAGATACAAGCCCTGACCTAGAAATTTCCTGCAGGCTTCTAACTATTCCGTGACCAACATCTACCAGCAAGTGAAAGAGATCACCAGCAGTTTGTTGTGTACTAAAAATTGAGCATGAAACGTTTGCGGGCACTGCTATTCTCTTTACCTCTGCAGTCCTTTCAGAACCTGCTTCGTTACCGAATCTGCTAATATCTGGGAGGACGCCGTTTATTCTTAATGTCGTTTGTTGTGCTCTATTTTTGTTCAAGCTTAAAACCATACTCATGAATCTAATCCATCATATTTTAATAAATTAAATTATAAAACAAGTTGGTATGCATTGCATTGCAGTGCAGTGAACTTTTTATTTCAGCTTTCGATTACGCCTTACTGTAATATTTACCGCAATAGTAGAGCATTTGTAGCTTTAGAGGCT
>DASWDL010000047.1:0-8387 GCA_036395315.1 Nitrososphaeraceae archaeon | reverse complement strand
ACTCCCTCCCAGATTGACAAATATTTGCTTGAGATGACAAGGTATGGGCTTATAAGACCAACTGCAAGAGGATTCAATTACGCTGTTACATCAAAAGGCTCGCAATTTCTCACGTTATATTGTGAATTGTTGACAGATATACCAGGACATGAGCCACAACAATTCTCCCTTGTTTTGGTTTTGTCCTCAGTTCTACGATTCGTCGCTAACTTAATAAATTGGTTAGGGCGATAGCCTTTCAGAATAACTAACTGCTTAAAGTTAGGATTCTATACAATGTGAATTAAATAATCAGTAGTATGGTGACGATTTCTCTCTCCACTTTCTAGCTCAATCGTGTAATTGACTACTGCAATCGGAATAGGGGACTCTTTTGAGTTGGTATGTGGCAAGTCCTATAAATCAAATATAACGTTAGCTTGCTAAAATTTTTAAGAATTCGAGTAAAGTTAATTAGAAGCAAATGAAGCCATCTTGTTCGTCTGATTATGTTATGGCTAAGGAAAATAGGATAGATGCAATAATAAGCTCTTCTAGAGACGGCTCTAAGGTAATTACTGAAGAATCTGCTAAGAAAATTCTTGAGCAATACGATATAAGCGTCCCAGATTATTCACTTGTAACAAGTTCCGAGGAAGCGGCCGCGAAATCTCGACAATTAGGGTTCCCTTTAGTACTAAAAATAGTGTCACAGGACATATTGCATAAGACTGATGTAGGGGGAGTTAAGATTGGACTAAGGTCGGAGCAAGAGGTGATGAAAGCCTTCGAAGAAATGTACTTTAGACTTAAAGAAAAACATCATGTAAAGGGTGTTTTGCTTGAAAAGATGGTTCCTCAGGGGGTGGAAGTAATTATAGGGTTACAAAAAGATGCCCAGTTCGGGCCCTGCATAATGGTTGGTCTTGGAGGCATATACACAGAAATTTTTAAGGACGTTTCTTTCAGAGTATTACCAATTAACAAGAATGACGCTTATGAGATGTTAGAAAATCTGAAGGGTAAGGCAATACTCAAGGGATTCAGAGGGTCAAAACCTATAGATTTAGATATGCTAGCTACGGCAATTACGAAGATTGCGCAGTTAGGGACAGATTTGGCTGGCAAGTATGAAAGTGTAGATTTTAACCCCGTAGTGGTGTATCCTGATAGCTATTATGTCGTTGATGCGAAGATTATATTGAATGATGCTGTACCCAACGACCCTATCTCAAAGGCGGTTCCAGACTCGAGTTTTATTGACCTTTTTTTTAATGCAAAGTCCGTAGCTTTAATCGGTGCATCACCAGAGCGTGGTAAAATAGGAAATTCTGTACTTGAAAGTTTGGTAAAACATGAATACAAAGGTAAAGTTTATCCGGTGAATGCGAAGGGATATCCTGAAATAATGGGTCAGAAGGCTTACAAGAGTCTGTCAGATATACCGGATCCCGTAGATGTTGTGATCGTTACTGTGGATCTTAGATTCGTCCCAGAATTGCTGAAAGAGTGCGGTAGGAAAAATGTGCATAATATGGTAGTGATCTCTGGAGGTGGAAAGGAATTGGGAGGCGAACGTGCACAAATTGAAAAACAAATACAAGACATTTCAAAGGAATTGAAGATCAGGATAATCGGACCAAACTGTATAGGGATTTTTAACGGAGAGAACCGACTCGATTGTGCGTTCCAAGGACACGCTAGGATGCTCCGGCCGAAGAAAGGAAATGTTGCATTTCTCTCCCAAAGTGGAACAGTGGGGATTGCTTTTATGGAGACATCTGATTCATTTGGACTGAGCAAAATGATATCGTATGGAAATAGGTCTGATGTAGATGAAGCTGACATGATCCAGTACCTGGCGGAAGATCCTAAGACTGAGGTAATAGGTCTTTACGTTGAAGGTCTTGGTGACGGACGAAAATTTATGAATGCCGCAAGAACCGTAATTATGAATTACAAGAAACCTATTGTGGTTTTTAAAAATGGTCGATCAATAAGGGGAGCCAAGCAAGCCGCATCCCACACTGGCTCACTTGGCGGATCTTTTGCCGTGATAAGCGGGGCTCTCGCGCAAGCTGGAATTGTATCAGTAGATAGTTATGAGGAATTGACAGGTTCACTAAAGGCATTAACTTGGCAACCACTGCCAAAGGGGAATCGTGTGGCTATGGTAACAAATGGTGCCGGACCAATAATCGCAGCTATTGATAACTTCGAGCGGTTAGAATTGCAACTTGCACAAATTAGCCAGGAGGTGTTGAAATCATTTAAGGAACATTATCCTGCAACATATGTAATAGGAAATCCTTGTGATGTAACAGGTTCAGCTAGCGCAGATGACTACGAGTTCGCCATACGATCTTTCATGGAAGACCCTAACGTAGACATCATTATGCCCTGGTTTGTTTTTCAAGATGATCCCCTTGAGGAAAAAATAGTCGAAGTGTTAGCCAATTTCCAAAAACAAAAAAAGAAACCATTACTTGTAGGTGCTATGGGCGGTCCATTCACCCTTTCAATATCAGCGAAGATAGAAGAATCCAACGTTCCAGTCTATCATTCTGTTAATACGTGGGTCACGGCAGCGGCGTCTCTAGCAAAGTGGGCAAAAATTAAACAAAAGGCAAAGTAGTGTTTAATTCAAATGAAAAAGATCCTTTGGAATTAACATCTTTTGAACATGTTGTAAAAGTCATTTTCTATACGTATTGCGCCCATCCAGTCTAGGCCTGGGTCACTCCCCGCCACGTGCTATTGACTACGCTTCAATATCTCGAAATTGCTCAAGCCCTAACAAAAGATTCTTATATTTTATTGCCACACCGAAGCTTAATGGAAAGTGCAGAACAAACACGGTTGATAAGTATTACTCCTAAGGCGGCTGAAAAGATAATGGAATTCATGAAGCAAGAGAATAAGGATAATTTGTATTTGCGTGTTTATGTTTCTGGAGGGGGTTGTTCGGGCCTGTCCTATGGTATGGGATTTGAGGAAAAGCCAGACGAGGATGATGCCATAATTAATGAAAATGGCGTGCAAGTTATAGTAGACAGCTATAGCCAGAAATACCTGAAAGGGGCAAATGTTGACTACATTGAGAGCTTGATGGGATCCGGGTTCAAGATTAACAACCCAAACGTCACAAAAAGCTGTTCCTGTGGACATTCATTTTCTACTGAATGAATATAAAATACTGAATGGGACGGGCGAATATACCGTTGTTACCTTTAGTAACAGATTTCCTACGGCCAAAGTCCTCTTAATTTTATTGATTCGACTACTCTCTTTATTGCAAGTATCATGCTCGCGGTGCGCATGTGAACGTCGTGTTTCTTATGCGTCTCGTAGACATCAGAAAAAGCCTTAGTCATACTGGAGTCCAGACGTTGATTAACCTCTTGTTCAGTCCAGTACTCTCTTCTAAGGTTTTGAAGCCATTCAAAATATGAAACGGTAACACCCCCGCCATTTGCTAAAATATCTGGAATTACTAGAACTTTGTTCTTATAGAAGATTTTATCTGCATCAGGAGTAGTAGGCCCGTTTGCTGCCTCTGCAATGATTCTTGCTTTGACTTTGTTTCCGTTTTGACCTGTTAATTGATTTTCGAGCGCGGCTGGGATCAATATTGTGCAATCAAGTGCAAGTAATTCTTCGTTAGTTATTGTCTCCGTACCAGGGAAATTTACAACGCTCCCAGTTTTTTCCTTGTGTCTTCTTAGTTCCAATACAGGGATCCCATCCCTTTTTAATATACAGCCCCTAGAATCACTCGCCGCAATGAGTGTAGCGCCTTGCTCTTCTACCAATTGAGCCGAGAACTGTCCCGCATTTCCGAAGCCTTGTACTACAAGCTTAACACCCTTCAAGCCAATATCGAGCCTCTTGGCCGCCTCCCTGACCGTAATGGCTAGACCTCGACCAGTTGCCTCGTTCCTTCCAAGTGATCCTCCAACCGCTATAGGTTTGCCAGTTATAACTTCAGGCTGAAGATAGTTTCCCTTTATAGTAGAATAAGTATCCATTATCCAGGCCATCTCCCTGCCACCAGTGTATACGTCGGGAGCCGGGATATCGGTTTTTGGGCCAATTATATCGGCTATTGCGAATGCATACCTTCTGGTAAGCCTCTCCACTTCTCCTTCTGACATTGTTTTCGGATCACAAATAATCCCACCCTTTCCACCGCCATAAGGGATATCTGCAATAGCGCACTTCCAAGTCATCCACATCGAAAGAGCTTTCACTTCATCGATAGTAACTTGAGGATGGTATCTGATTCCCCCCTTGTAAGGACCTCGAGCATCATTATGCTGAGATCTGAACCCAGTGAATACCTTAATTTGACCATCATCCATTTTTACAGGAAGTCCAACCGTTAAAACTCTCTTAGGATGAGCTAAGAACTCGTGCAAACCGCTTTCCAGGCCGATAATTTTAGCAGTTTCCTCAAGCTGAGTTAAGGCCACCTTGAATGGATTAATACCGCTTCCTTGGCTACTTAAGTCCTCGCCCGTGCTACTAGAATCAGACATTGAGCCTTTTTCAAAAAGTCGCGTATTTAAATCTTGAATTCTGGAGAATCAAGCCTAAGAAATCCTATTAACGTCATCCATCTTAGAGAAAATTAGCCTTCGAAGTTCGTCATCAGTTCTAGTCCCAATCTCAATTCCCAACGATAGTGCAACTTTTTCTAATTTTTCACGTTCTGTGTTTACTGGACCTTCTATTTCAGGACCCCTGTATTCTCCTTGCCCCGTTCGGAACGACTGAGATATCTCCCTTTGTGTGATTGCTCGAGCTTTTTCATACTCGCCCATTGCCTTGCCTATCATCCTAGAAAATTCAGGAATTTTTTTCGACCCGAACAATAAGAAAACAGCCATTAGCCCTATAATAATCCATTCAGAACCACCAATGTTCATAATTTCTGAATAAAAGTACATCATCTAATTAGATATTTTCAAAAGGCAAAATAAGGATTACGTTACGATATATTAGTTGGCATGCCAAAAACAGTTTGGCAAGGTTTGCGCAGCTTTTTCTAATGGCTTAAAACCTGTAGCCAGAATTAAAACGCAACTATACACAGGCTAAATATCTATTGAATTGTTATAATAATACTAGTACCAACTTAGTTATCTAAAGAGGGAAAGTAACACTATTCTATTGTAGTCATAGAATTTGGACCTTTTGGAGCAAAAAGCCTAGAGAGCTTGAATAGGAACAATCAACCGTTATCATCATCTAGATAATAGTCATTTCGCGAATGGGACACTTTCTGTTTTAGATAAATCAAAAAAATCAACTCTTTTCAGGAATGGGCTAGTCCACAGACGCTGACAAGTAAAAAACACTGATAGGTTCAATTTTGCTAGTTCTGAGCGAACATTTCATGTTCCTGCTCAATCGCTGAATTCCAATCTAAGTTTATATCTGCTACTGTGTAATCAGAGCATATTGCAAAAAGGCATACTTGACAGTCATACTATTAGAGATGACTTCCCAATACTTAAAAGGAAAATAGGTGGGAAAAATAATTTCGTTTATCTAGACAATGCAGCAACAACTCAAAAGCCTCTTGCAGTTATAAATTCTATTACGAATTACTATACGAATATGAATTCTAATATTCACAGAGCAGTTTATGAAGTAGCGGAGGAATCCACTCGTGCGTATGAGAGAACAAGGGAAATGGTTGCTAGGTTCATAAATGCTAAACATGTTGAAGAAATAATTTTTACTAGAAACACGACGGAATCGATTAATCTTTTGTCCTATTCTTGGGGCAGGAAAAATATTAAAGCGGGCGACAAGATTTTAATTACTGAGCTAGAACACCACAGTAACATTGTTCCTTGGCAAGTTTTGGCTAAAGAGACCAACTCAAAATTATGCTACCTCAATATAAATGATGAAGGCTATCTAAATCTGGACAATTTCTTCCATGAATTAGAGGGCGGAGGTATAAGATTAATCTCCATCAGTCATATGTCCAATGTTTTGGGTACTATTGTGCCTATCAAAACCATTATTCGAGCTGCACATGAAAAAGGAATTCCGGTTATCGTGGATGGTGCTCAGTCAGTTCCTCATATGCCAGTTGATGTTCAGGATCTTGATTGTGATTTCCTCGCGTTTTCGGCACACAAAATGCTAGGACCAACAGGTGTTGGCGTCCTTTATGGGAAGAGAGAACTTATTGAAAGAATGGATCCTTTCATGGGGGGAGGGGATATGATAAAAGAAGTATTTAAAAATTATACGCACTATAATGACATACCTTATAAGTTTGAAGCTGGCACCCCTAACATTGCGGATGTTGTCGGGTTTGGAGTTGCGATCGAATATCTTGAAAATATAGGGATGGAAGCCGTCAGGCAGCATGAAATTGACTTGACCGAGTACGCTTTAGAGTTGTTGACCTCAATACCTCAGTTGAAAATATATGGTCCTCTTGTTGCTATCGATAGAGGTGGTGTAATTTCTTTTAACATTGGGGATATTCATCCACACGACTTGGCGACCATAATGAATGATCATGGTATAGCAATACGGTCAGGCCATCATTGTGCACAAGTATTGATGGAAAGACTATCTGTTTCTGCTACTTCCAGAGCAAGTTTTTACATTTATAACACCAAGGATGACATAGATCAATTAATTAATGTTCTTGACGAGGCCAGGAGAATATTCAGATTATGAGCGACGATATTTATAGAGAGATCATTTTAGATCACTACCGTAATCCCAGAAATAAGGGCAAGCTTGCCATAGCCGATGTAAGTGTGCATGATAGTAATCCATTGTGTGGAGATGAAATTGACATGCATCTTAAAATTGATTCTAACACAATTCAAGATGTGAAGTTTGAGGGAAGAGGTTGTGCGATAAGTCAAGCGAGCGCATCAATGTTAACTGAGATGGTTATGGGAAAAGATTTAGAATTCATAAAGGAACTCAAAAAAGAAGACATCCTTGAAAATATCGGACTCACAAATTTGGGCCCAGCTAGGATCAAGTGTGCATTGTTGTCCTTGAAGGTTTTGAAAGTAGGGATGATAAAATATTATACCGACAAAGACCCTGTTTCCGCGGAAAAAATTAAAGGAGAATCTCAAATATATTGAGTTTACAATTTTATGATACTTTTGATGAGGACTTAAACTAAGGCGGGTTAATGTTGACATTTAATCATATAGAATCTGCGTGTAGTATTAACGAGGCTATTAGTTCTCGAATTTATTGATAATTTCAAATTGCTAGAAAACACTCGTTTTCCTAAGCAACAACTCAATTGATTAATAATCCTAATCTGTCCTCATGGCGCATAGCTCAGATACGCTCGCTACAATTCCTTCTGTTAGCCACATCCACCGTAATCATAACAGGGCTAGTTCATACCGGCATTATCTCATCTGCTGACAATAGTATGGAGAAGATTATCCGTAGCCTAAAATTGAGCGATTTGGAACTTTATGTTATAATAATCTTCGCGTCCTTAGGCGAAATTATCTATTTAATCTTTGCTTCTATAATATTAACACTCATCAGGCGGACTAGGAAAGCAGGAATGATCGTCATGATTACTATTATATTTATTGCATTGATTGTGACTTATTTGAAACCTATAATTGGTCACGAGAAACCTTTAGGATCGGTCCTATTGTCTTTTCTCCCAAAGGGTTATAATTTAGAAAGAGACAGCATGCTTCCTTCAGCGCGAAATTTTTCGTTTCCTTCGAATCATACTGCTGTCATCACAGCGTTTTCATATATCGTTGGATTTTCACTCTTAAGGCGCTATGCTTTCAGTATGTATCTAATTTTGTTGCTTCCATTAGCAGTTGCAGTATCTCAGGTACTGTTATACGAATCTTATATCTCAGATGTAATTGGAGGATTTCTTCTTGGTTTTACTTTATCTATATTAATGAGTAATATAATGCATTTAGATATTCCCTATTCTCGTAATCGTTTCAACACATGACATCGTAAAAACGTGTTCTTTCTATTCATTATTGAGATCATGCATATTCTGAGGATCCAGAAATAACCACCCGTAGTGCTCCTGGTCGTGAAGATATCTGATCTCTCGAAAGTCAGGCTTCAATTTGCGTTTTTTCATTGCGAGAACAATTTCTCCCTGTAAAATTAATCCAAGTTTCCTAGCGAAAGAATTAGAAGAACTTAAATTTCTGGGCAACAGAATTCGGTAGCTAAACTTTTGTTCCTTACTTAATTCAACATACGAGTTGACAAAATTATCAACCACACTCCGTAAGTCAGACCGTTCATCCACACTTACAGTTAAATAAACGTTGAGCTTCGATAGCATTTCAGAGTTCAATATTCATTACCTTTCCATTATATCAGCCGGTATTCTCAAAATGTATCATAGTATG
>DASWDL010000046.1:0-3665 GCA_036395315.1 Nitrososphaeraceae archaeon | reverse complement strand
GTGCAATAATTGGATGGATGGTAACGTAGTCGACATTCATAAAGAAATGACACATGTAACGTTGGCAATAATTGGCAGAAGTGTACTAGGTTATGAATTTAAACGAGAAGATGATGAAGTAGGTAAGGCCCTACTCACTTGCATGGAATATTTCAATCGCCTTCTAATGCCGTTTGGTGAATTAATCGAAAAAATCCCCATATTACCAATGAACAAGGGATTTCAAAAGGCCAAACGATTGCTAGATTCCATAGTATACAACATGATTAGCGAACATAGAATGAATTTGGACAAAGGCCAGAAAAAAGGAGATGATCTCCTGTTCACTCTTCTTCAGGCTCAGGACGAAGAATCTGGAATTGGAAAAATGAGTGATCAACAGCTGAGAGATGAGGTCATGACAATTTTTTTGGCCGGACACGAGACAACTTCGAATGCGCTAACATGGACATTATATCTTTTATCCAATCATCCTGAAGTTGAAGCAAAACTTGACAAAGAGCTTCAATCAGTACTTGGAGAAAGCCGACTAATTCCTACCGTGGATGATGTTCCACAACTAGAGTACAACGAAAGGATTTTGACAGAATCGATGAGGCTATATCCTCCTGCATGGGCATTGGGGCGCCAAGCGATTAATGACTGCAATATCAGTAGATATACAGTGAGAGCAGGCTCGATAATTCTAATGAGTCAATTCGTCATGCACAGAAATCCTCTATTCTTTACAGAACCAGAACGTTTTTACCCTGACCGTTGGACTCCAGAGTTCAAAAGGCAGTTACCAAGATTCAGTTACTTTCCTTTCGGAGGTGGTATCAGAGGCTGTATAGGCGAGCCATTTGCCTGGTTGGAAACAATCCTCTTAATTTCCACTATTTGTAAACAGTGGAAGATGACTGTTATACCTGGCCATAAAGTGGCATTGAAACCATTGATCACATTGCGACCCAAGTACGGTATGCCTATGTTATTGACAAGAAAGTAAAGTGGACTGGAACTTAAAATGATTGTAATTGTGATAAAAGTGTTCAGACAATATTCTCTAGAGCCAGTGATGATAATGGTAAAACATTTGGTGATACAGTCATCCTAAAAAGTATTGGCAATTCGCCAGTGAAAACCCTTAAAGTCCCACCGTCTAATACTATCTCAGTAGATACGGTTGTTGCCGGGTCTGGCAATAATGAATACACAGTATGGTGGGATAATACAACAGGAAATTGACGGGTATCATTTGCAAAAAGTAGTGATGGTGGAAAGACGTTTGGTGACTCAATGAACTTAAGCAATTCTTCAGATGAACGATCAGTGGGAGCAAGAATGGCTGCTGAGGGAAACAATGTGTATATTGCCTGGATAGATATTGATAAGAATACTGGACAAAAACAGGTATTATTTAGAGCGAGCAGAGATAATGGACAGACATTCGATATACCGATAACGGTAAGTAGTAACTCTAAATAAAGTCAAAGTCAATACACTGCTGTTTAACTATCTCCTTTTTTCTGCAAATAATACCTTAATTTTAATTGAAATTCAAAGAAAGAAAAGAAAGGAAAAGAAAATGAAAGGAAAGAAAAAGTATGTAATTGTTTTTCCTAGTTCATTACTGCCAGCAATTCCTAGTTTTATCCAATGGGACCATTTGCTGAAAGCTTGATTATTTCTCCAAACGTCTTACCGTTGTCGTTGCTTATTCTCATAACTGGCATATCGCTTGTCTGATTTCTCTCCCACCAAGAAACTGCAACTTTCCCCTCATCTTCCGAGAGGCTAACATCAACCGAGTCAGAATTAGGAGAATTGCTTAGATTAATTTTGTCGCTGAATGTTTTTCCTGCATCTGTGGATACCCTGAACATTACTTCATCGTTTCCTGTTTTATTAGTCCACCATGCAACATAAACATTGTCGCCAGAGACTTCTACTGGCGCTTGGGCTCTCCCTATTCCAGGTATCACAAATGCGTATGCCGTACTAGGACTGTGAACCGCTGCTGCAATACTTCCTATCAATAATAGAATTATTGCAAATGCAGATGCACTACCATGGATTAAATATCTATTCTTCATTGTAACTTTCTAGTTAGACTTATTATAAAACATTAAGATAAGAAGACTATATTTGTGGAAATACCCAAAGCCGATGGTATCTTATACCTTTACTTTTATGATTACCTTAAAAGGTTTGAAGCGCGATGTCTGTAACTACATCGGCTTGATTATTCGCTCACAGGTTTAGTTACTCTATTCTAATAAGTCTTGCAAGTCTCTAATGGGATTCAAAATTATAGGTTCACTTTTTGGGGAAAGTAAGTTCGCTTTGTCTTAATAGATAAATAATTTAAGTAGGAAAAAATCCCAGCCATCTTCTGCATGCAAAACCAGAATTTCCTGAAGTATCTTTTTGCTTCACGACTAAAAAATTATCGACCGAGTAATCAAGAGCAGCGTCCGTTGATTTCAGTGCCACTATCCCCAATAACTATCCAAAGTACATAAGTGTAACAATATTGAATTTGGCATTCTCTGACGATTAAGGAAATGAATTGTTAATATGTCCTATGTTGTTACTCCAGATTGGTACTTTACTGTTATTATTATCTTACCAACTATAAAAGAAAGGAGAATGGTAATCACGTTATTAACGTTCTTGTATTTTTAAAAGTCGATGTTGCATTTTATGTTATGAGAGAAAGACTTTCATAACAGCAGCTCTTCAAATCCTACTATGGACCGCAGCAGGCGAGAGCATTGCGACGTACTTGTATTACTTTTGCTGTTTTTTTGTCTATCTGCTTTAACATCTATCGTATATAACAATGTTTATGGAAGCCGAATTTCCTATTTGAATATTACTGAGGGCATAGCTAGCGGTGATGTAACAGATCGTGGTGCCACAATCTGGTCAAGTATCAATCTGCCATCAATAATGCACGTACAAGTTGCCAAAGATCCTTTGTACCAAAACTCTGATTCCCGGATAGAATGGGTCGATAATTTTACGGATTTTACAGGAAAAATTAGACTGAACAATTTAACTTCGTCAACTAAATACTTCTATAAAGTTTGGTTTTCATCTACTGATAACCATGTCAACAGTTCCTCTTTGGTAGGAACCTTCAAGACAGCACCTAATTCTTCATCGACTGGTAATCCTATTAATTTCATTGTAGGTGCAGATATTGGCGGCCAAAAGTATTGTCGCGATTTGAAAAAGGGTTACTCCATATTTGAAAAAATGAGACAGTACAATCCCGATTTTTACATTCAAAACGGAGATATGATCTATGCCATTAACGATTGCCCAAAGCAGAGACCTGATGGTGGTCAGAACCTTCCTGGAAATTTCTCCGGCATTGCTGATGCAAACGTGGACTGGAATAATTTAACGCAAGTCCACGATATCTATCTAAAGCATTGGTTATACAATCGGGCGGATCCACACCTTCAGAACTTTCTTAAAAATACCTCAATGTACAGCCAGTGGGATGATCATGAAGTCATCAACGACTTTGGAGCGCCGTGGCTTTACTGGAATTCTCAAAGCAAAAACAGAACAGGATACCATAATCTTGTGAACGAGGGTAGAAATGCCTTCTTCAATTTTTCCCCAATTCAGAAGGATCAAGAAAATCCCAATAGAATCTACAGGTCGTTTCA
>DASWDL010000045.1:0-3459 GCA_036395315.1 Nitrososphaeraceae archaeon | reverse complement strand
AACTAAAAAAGAACTGATAACTAAATGTTTCAATATCCATTGTGTTATCTTAACATCTTAACCTGAATTCATGCCTCAATCCATTGATAATAAAATAAAGATTTTAAAAGATAGCATGTTACGCAGGGTGAATGTCTAAATAGGATTTCCAGTACCAAGAATATCTTTACCTTAATTAGTCACTTTTTAAAGGGCAAGATTTTGAGCTTCCGTGACTAATTTGGATATCTGATACTGACTTGTATCCTCCGTTTTTTCATAATACTATTTCTGTCATATTGGCGGAATAAAAATTCGGTAAGTTTCATTCCTGGAGAAGAGGACATGCATTGGTATCAAGTGTATTCAAAAGAATTAGTTATGTAGAACCTGATTGAATTTACTGGTATGCCTGATTCAAATATGTTGTATGCATACTTTTGGGCGTGTAGACTCCCGCAGGATACGCTGCCAACTTCAGTAAAAAATGTGGAAACGAGAGCGATTTTAATTGATAAGATTGACTTCCTGATTACTGAGGAAGGTAATACGGCGAATATTTTGCTCGAGTACATGACTGAAGATGAAAGGCAGATTCGTCTAGGGAAAGCTCTGCGGATTGCTGATTCGTTCCTTACAGACCAAATGTCTGAAATATCAAAGAAGAGTGTCATTCTACGTCTTTGGTCAGGATGTTTGGATGCCGCTAAGAGCATTGCGACGGAAACCCTGGATGGTACAACTAGTCCAGAAAGTAGGAAGGAGCACTTCTTTCAGATAGACATATTTGCCAGATGGGATTCAGTCTATCGTGCTGGAGTACAGACGGCGCCTGCGTTAAAGAAGATACGTAAGCAATACTACAGCTTCGATGGGGTACCTAATGATTCACCGGTAAGAAGATTTACGAATGAATTTCTTTTGCAATGACATAATGTTTACCAGACGACTGGCGCTTGCCAGAACAATATAGGTATAAGTATTCAATACGGTATCTTGATAAGATAATTATCAGGTGTTAACAATAAAGACTGTCAAAATTTGAGGCAACATTGGGAGATATTCTCATAGGCGGTAGCGCGTGGAGTTATGCAGACTAAGCTGGAAAATAGTGACCTTGGACTGGAAAACTTGGGAATCTCTTAATAGCAGAGTATCAAGTCTAGCGGCTAAAAGAAAGGGTCAGCACCAACCTTGGTATGCATGGCTTTAATAAAACATCCCAAAGTCTTTACAAGCATAATAAAAATTGATATAAGGTTACCATAAAGGTTGATCGACTAGACGATAAGAATTCAATATAGCTGACATATCCCATTTTTTATTTATAATTCAAGTTCCTCCAACATCTCTCTTGAGCCATCAAAGTAATTAACAATTTTAGCGATAACTCTGAGCTTAACAATATTAATATGCATTTACTGATGAACCTATCTTCTTGTCCTAACTCAGAACCAGAGCATTTCTGTGAATCTATTAGCAATTTTGAAACCGAATTATAAAATCATTTATAATAAATACTACAGTGTTACTAAATTGCTTAAATAATTCAGTTTTCTATATTACCTTTGTGAATATAGACAATCTTGTAAGCATGTTTACACAAAAAAGTAGACTTCAGCAATCAGTAGCGATCACTATAATTACTTCAGTAATGGAATATGTGATGCAGCAACTAGGTGGAGGAGGTACTAAAGGTGGATTGGCAAGCATTACATCTGTTCTGTCAGGATTAGGTACCAACTTAAATGCTGACAATCCTTGGTTAAACAGATACAAGAAAAAACAAAGATTGAAGACCCACAAAAAGTTACCCAATATACTCAACAGGCGGTAGAGTTGATAAAACAGGAAGCAAGTGCCAATCCTAAGGGTATAGAATCACTGTTTAGTAATGTTCTAGGCAATGTCGTGGGCGAAACCGGGGGAGAGGTAAAGAAAAGTATAGGAGATCGTATAAAGGGATTGTTTGGTTCTAAAAAGTAAGATAAAGATTGCTGTTCCTTCTTTTTTTGTGCTGTGCATTTTATCTTACTAAACCATTAGTCTTTGTATTGTTATTTTTTCGTGCCGATCTTCCAACTAGAATGTTTACTATAGCTAAGATTACAGTAGTTACTCCAATACCCGCTAGAGATACTGAAATAGCCCAAACGATATCTAGGCTCAATTCCTTATATTTTAATCGCAAACGAAATAAAAACTGTTCGTATGAAAAAAATACATCACAGCTGTCAAACATTGATCAAGCTTATAAGTAAAAATTCAGTCTTGTCTTAAGGTACCTAAATGAAGGAGTTAGGTAAGAAAACTAATTGTATAAAAATGGCTTAAAAAATAAGTGAAATTCCATTGTAACTTAACCATATATGTGGAACAATTAATAAGAGTGGCATGGAGGAAGGTAAGTCAAACATGACAAAAGGGCAATCATAAAAATGCAGGGTCCAGTAAGGACAGTAACATCGGCCACTGGTAAAAAGAAAATTTGTCATAATTGTGGGTCAGCGGCCACACAGGTCGCATCTTTTGATATCGATCAAGCAACCTTGGTCGAATATTATTGTGAAGAACACATCAAGTCAGTCAAAGTAGGGTAGTCAAATTTCGGCTTGAAAAGGTATAATGAGAGAACTAATTAGTAGAGAATCGATATACTAGATCGGTTCACCTAGATTAGATTTTTTGCTTTCAAGTCTCTAAACCTGGTTCTGATAGTCACCTCTGTAACGCCTGCTGCTTTTGCGATTTCCTTTAGTGAAAGATATTCGCCAGTTTTACTGCACTCAATGTACAATACTGTTGCGGCAAGACTCGCAGGTTTCTTTCCACCTGAGTATTCGATATCTTTAATATGAGACATTAGCCTTAGCGCCTCTCGTTTAGTCTTTTCGCTCAGGCCAAGTATATTTCCTATTTTTACAACATATATAGCTGGATCAGCTACAGGAATTAAGATACCAAGTTTTAAAGATAGCACCCTCACCATTCTTGCAATAGTGTTTAAACGAATATTACTAACTTTAGAAATCTCCCTTAATGATATAGATGATGGCGTTTCCCTTATTGCTATATATGCTGCAGCGATAAGAACTGCATCAATCGATCTACCACCAATCAATCTCTTATTGAGAGCTTTTCTATAGATATAAGCAGCTTTTTCAATCGTCATGTCAGACAAATTAAGTTTATCTTTTAGAGTATGGAGTACTAAGAAAGCCCGTTTCAAATTCCTGTCTTTACTATCATAAACTTGTATCCTGTGATCCCAGGTCCTTAATCTCTGTATAGTAGAGTAAACAGAAGATTGAAGCCTTTGTCCTTTTGCATCCTTGTCTGTCTTCCCCATGATTGTTGAAAGACCCATATCATAAGAAGATAAGGACGATGCGTCTGTTCGGCTTGTGTCCACTCTTTTATCATAAAACTGTATTCTAATTTCCTGCGTCTTTTCTTGAACTACCAAGCCACAGATACTGC
>DASWDL010000044.1:0-5852 GCA_036395315.1 Nitrososphaeraceae archaeon | reverse complement strand
TGTCCATCAAAGAGAGGGAGTACTGGAATGTTTCAGTTTAGAGAAATTGAAAGTGGTAAGATTGTACAAATATTATATGATTCTAGTCGGTAATATCACGTAGGCTCTCCTTGTAATTGAAGAGTTTTAGCGATATCTAGCAAGACTACTACAAATAGTCCTATTGATGCTGCTATGACGATAAATGTCAATGCAGGGATGGACGATTCCATTGACGTCTTTTAGACTACAAATTTAATAAAGGCTATGGTAGAATGGTCAACTATAACAAGATACAACCGGTGGGAGGAGTTGATGTTTGTTAATTAATATTATGTTCAATAAATTATAAAATACACTCAACTAAAAGGGAAAAAAGGAGGGTAGACTAGGAATTATTAATGAACCCTGCTTTCACTCGTAAGAACGCACTTAATCGTTAATTCAGGATAAAAGCAAATGCATTTTCAAAGATTCTTAGTGAAGAATTCGAGCCTAATGGGAAGACAATGAAATGCTTGTAGTTATGATGCATTTAGATACTTGTATTAGATTATTTATATTCCTAGATTAAGATATATCCTTTGCCTTTGGAAAGAATAAGGCGCTTCAAAGTTGTTACAATCGGACTATTAATTGCTTTCTTTTTCATCCTACTTGACACACCTATTGTTTTTGGATCATTGTCGAACGCGTTAACAGATAAAGTTGTTGATGACTATTCCTTTGTTAGAGAATGGGGTTCTAAAGGTACTGGTACCGGACAATTTCTACGTCCACATGATCTAGAATTTGATCACGATAATAAATACCTGTACTCAGTTGACAGGGATGGTAATCGTATTCAAGTATTTGATAAAAATGGGAAATTTCTCTTTAAGTTTGGAGAAAAGGGAACAGGAGATGGACAATTCTTAGTTCCATACGGGCTGGATGTTGATGTTAGAGGCCATGTATGGGTTGCTGATAGGGGAAATCACAGAATACAGCAATTTGACAGTAAAGGTAATTTCATATCAAAATTTGGTAACTTGGATGGACATCCTAGCAGCCTACTAGGAAAATTTGATAACCCAAGGCACGTTGAAGTAGATAGGGCATTAAAATTTGTTTATGTTGTAGATTCTAAAAATAACCGTATTCAACAATTTGACATAAATGGGAACTTTGTAAAGCTTATTGGTCAATTTGGAAGTAAACCGGGACAATTTAACCTTCCTACCACTATTGAAATGGATTCAAAAGGTAATTTTTTCGTAAATGAGAGGGGAAATGAACGTGTCCAAAAATTTGATAGTAATTGGAATCCAATCATAGCGTGGGGATCTAAAGGTTCATCAAATACTCAATTTTGTTATATGGAACACATCGCACTTGATAAATTTGATAATGTATATGTCACCGATCCCCACTCAGATCCAGGATGCAGCATGGAGCCTCGTGTTCTAAAATTTGATAGTAATGGTAATTTTATTACTAAGTTTGGATCTAACGGGACAGAACCCGGACAGTTCCGAGATCCGGAACATTTAGCCCTCGACAACGAAGGCAGCGTGTACGTGTCGGACAGAAAGAACAATGACATACAGGTATTTTCGTCTTATAAAAATAATTAGTTTTGTGTTTGTTGTGTAGCATTCGCTATACACTTTCAGGATTTTTGAAGAAGTGAACTAATTCATTCGATTGGTAGTTCAGTAATAATGTCGCAGGCCTCAATACTATTTTCGTATAGTTTGTTGCTGCAAATAAAATCGATTAAAACGCCAATATCCTGATAGTGACTAAATTCATTTTTATCGGAGTGCAAATAGTCTTCATAAAGTCGATATATTATTTCATTAATTTGATCACTTTCATATTTACCTTGGGAAAACTTGTAATCGTCATCTAATGTTTTTTCAGGTTGTGTTAGGTTAGAGACATTATCGAATACGCTGTTTATACTAAATTTTTGAGCGAAGGTGAAGTATAGATTTGCATTTACCATAAATAAGACATACAAAATGACAATTAAAATCACAAGTGGTTTCACAATCACTTTAATTTTATTTTATGGAAAAATAAAGACAGTGGTATCAGCGTCTAATTGTACTGAATTTTAACATGATATTGGACCTGACTTAGACAGCAGTATTATAATCGTTAAAACACGTTATTATGTTGAATAGCGGTATAGCATAGAGAAATGCACATAATCGGATCACTAATTCAACAGATGCCAATCAATGATCTAATAGAGATGCTGTTATATTTTGTGGGTTCTGGTTTATCTGCAGTCTTGATTGCATTATCGATTTCTGCATATCGAAAGAGCGGTCTTAAGAAACTACAATACGCTATCATTGCATTCTCATTATTTTGTGGATTTCTGATATATGAGAACTTGGAACAGTTGCTTTCATTTGATAATCCGTTTACGGACATAATTATTCCTTCTTCGGGACTAGCCATTCTGGTATTTTTCTTTTTGGCAGTGGCTAAGAGAGCCTAGCAGATAGGGAACTAGTTTATATCGATTAATTTGATCAGATGCAAACGGCCTATCAGTGATTGGATGTATTCTCTTAGTGTCTTAATCTGTTTTTCCACATCTAGGCTCATTATACTACTCTTAGTCAGCTTCATAAATTACTTTGTTATTGATCTGTATTGTTAACTGTGCTTAGCAGTGCTCTGACATTGAGATTTTGGTTACACTAAAAAGAAGATTTCTAGCGACGCCCATTTCTAATAATACTCCTCTATTTGCAATGTTGCTCTAGTGATAGTGAACTTTATTTTAGAAATACTATAATCGAATAAAACATTTTATTATGATTGAGTTATCTGTTGTTATAATTGTAAAATACTTTAGAAGTGGCGGCGCTGGTGGATCCTGGTTGATAAGACAAACCTAAAATATAGTTGGAGTATGGATTGCTTTTGGTTTCGAGCATTAGTAAATAAATCCTATTCATTTTTTTATTTTTCAACTAAAACGCACATGCACTGAGAAATAGTTATGAACATTCAGTAAATAATATGTTTAATGTCTGAAATAGGTTTAGCCGAATATTTTAGCATGGGAGAAGCCATAGGAATAATTGCCACACTATTTGTCATCTTATATTTCAATAGGAAACAAATGCAAGCTCTGTCAATGGATATAGAAACAAAGGTGCTCAATGATCTAGACGAAAGAATGCATGAATTCACTCGTATGGGCATAGAACGACCACAATTAATCAATGTTATAAGCAAATCAGAAACTGGGTGGTCAGCAGAAATCGCATATGCATATCATATAATGTACACGTTTGCCCATGTTTTCCATATGCGTCAAAGAAAAGTATTGAGTGAAAATGAATGGATCGGATGGCTACGGTGGATGAAGAGTGCATTTGAAGAGGGTTCAATAAAAGAGATTTGGGAAAGTCATATCGAAATGGAGAAATGGTTTGATCCCGCATTTCAGGTATTTGTTGAAAGAGAATTAATTCCTACAACTAGAAATTGAACTCCTGCGACAGTTTTCGAAAATCTACGGAACAATGACATACAGAAAACAGATAAGAACGATAGTCAAGGAAAGTAAAAATCTTAAAGTCACAGATTATTTGTCGTACCTGAGGATGCTCAGAGAGGATAAAAATCAAAATGTTTAATTTGAAAGACATAGCTGAATTTCCCTATATGGCATGTTCAAATACAAATGACCGATTTTCACTAATTCCTGTAAAATAATAAACAAACTATTATTGTATTTATTATTCTGTTGAAATCCAAATTGAAGAATTTACTTGACTCAACTTTCATCACTAACTAATTGGGAACATAAATATACTTTTTCTGATTCTATAACTAGAACTGTCCACACAAAAGGCGTCATTCAAGGTTGTGGGAATGTAATGCATAAGCTGCAAACCAATTGTAGAAAGACAGCTTAAAGATGAAAAAGGTATTAAGAGTATTAAATTTGATTACTTGACAGATACTATAATTGTAGAGTTTGACCCATCAGTTTTAACTAGAGAAGAGATAAAATATAGATTGGACAAGTCTGGATACAAATTTGTTCGTTTAGCCAATAAAAGTTTTTGAAATTACATGGTCAACTACCTCTTTCTCGTTCATGGGCTCCCGAGTGTAAATCTTTTGAAGCTCTGTTTGTAAGCAGAAGTTTTGGTTTGTACCTTCCTAGTAGTAGAGAGTTACCTACCACAGTTACAGAGCTCATAGCCATCGCAACTGCTGCAAACATTGGTAACCATCCAAATATTCCTACTCCAAGCAAGGGAACCAGAGCTCCACCAGCAATTGGTATCAATCCCGTATTGTATGCAAAGGCCCAGAAAAGATTCTGCTTAATCTTGGAAACCGTTTTCCTCCCTAATTCGAGTGCTATGGCTACGTCTCTAACGTCATCTTTTATTAGTATAATTCCACCGGTTTCCTTTGCAACATCCGTTCCTGACCCTATTGCAATTCCCAGGTCTGCTCTGGCTAATGCTGGTGCATCATTAATTCCATCTCCTACCATGGCTACTATTTTTCCCTCGGACTTGAGTTTTGAGATTACTTCCTCTTTTTGTTGTGGCAGGACTTGAGCTATAACTCTTTTGATACCCAGCTGGGCTGCAATGTGTTTGGCAGTTCTTTCATTGTCTCCTGTAAGCATTATGACTTCTTTGCCCTTTGGTTTTAAGGCGTCTACAGCTTTCTTAGCAGTCTCTTTTATCGTATCAGCAAGGGCTAAAATTCCCGAAAGCTTTGAATCTATTGCCACCAAGATGGCAGTCTTACCCATGTTTTCAAGCTCGCTTAATTTTGATTCAACCCTTTCAGGAATTGGAATTCTATTATCAATCATAAGCTTTCTAGTTCCTACCAATATTACATGGTCTTGATACTTTGCTCTTATCCCATGACCTGAAACGGCTTCTGATATCTCTGGATTTGGAATCAGGTTATCTTCTTTGGCTTTCCTTACAATCGCCTGTCCTAATGGATGCTCAGAGCCTAACTCTGCAATGGCTACCAATCTCAGCAGCTCCTTTTCTCCAATTCTGGGTTCGGAGATATCGTAGATATCGGTAACAGATGGTTTGCCCTCTGTTAATGTTCCAGTCTTGTCAAATACTATTGTTTGTACTTTACTTGCAATTTCGAGATATTCTCCACCCTTGAATAATATTCCATGTTCAGCAGCCTTTCCAGAACCCATCATTAATGCAGCAGGTGTTGCGATTCCTAAGGCACAAGGACAAGCAATAATCATTACTGAAACGAAAGCCAGAAGACTATATGTGAATCCTATATTGCCCACAAAATACCACCCTAGACCTACACCTATAGCGGTAATTACTATCGCAGGAACAAAATATTTAGCAACCTGGTCAACCATTCTTTGCATTTGAGCTTTACCGGTTCGAGCTTCCTCCACAAGCTTTACTATCTGCGAGAGTACAGTGTCTTGCCCAACTTTTGAAGCTTTAATTTTTAGCAACCCTGTCTTGTTCATAGTTGCCCCAATAACCTCATCAGCATTCGATTTGTCAACAGGAATACTCTCTCCAGTAATTGCAGATTCGTCCAATGTGGAGGCGCCCTCTACTATTATTCCATCGGTAGGAATACTCTCCCCGGGTCTGACTATCAATACATCTCCTTGTTTTATTTCCTCAATAGGAATTTCAGTTTCTTCTTCGAGGATTTGCCCGGAAGGACTATTAGTTGTACGCAACACCTTCGCTGTACGCGGTTGCAAGTCAAGTAATTTTCTTACGGCATCAGAAGCCTTCTCTTTTGTTCTTGTTTCAAGTAATCTTCCTATTAGTATCAAAGTAATAATTACGGCAGCCGTTTCAAAATATACTGACTTAAAAGGAAAG
>DASWDL010000043.1:0-13634 GCA_036395315.1 Nitrososphaeraceae archaeon | reverse complement strand
CCAATATTGGATTTATTCTATCGAATAAATCATTTCTATTTCTTGTGTCGCTTGCATTCAACTCGATTAGGTCGACATCATATTGAACCGCAAGTGTATGTATCAAGGAGGTCTTACCTACCCCGGGAGGCCCCAGTAATAGTAAAGGCTTTGTTCCTTGAATCCATTCTTTGAACCAAGATATCAGTTCTACACGGGCTTTCTCATTACCTATGAAATCCTGCACTCTTGGTGGGTATTCAGAGCTCCACATTATTGAAATTCCTTAAAATTTCATTTTATCTCAAGCTTTCATATTCACCGTAATGTTTTTCTGAAAGTATGGGAATAATTCTCTTCTTTTCATTTCGTTGAACCAATACTGATTGTAATGATTGACAGTAAGAAAGAGGAATTCCAAAAAAGGTTTTATTTCCAAATCATGTGGTATCATATCGAGGGCAATTTTGGCTTCCTCAAGATAAATCTCCCCTTTTCTTAAGGTTAGTTCGAATGCGTGTTCCACGTCTTTTGTTATAAAGGCGTAATACAACGGCCAAGATGGAATCTTTATTGAACCACTTTTAATAGCGTCCTCCATCTCATTCCCACATCCTGCACATTCAGCCGCTTTGGCCATTCCAAGGTGAAAAATGTCGTTCAATGGATTCATATTAAGGGCCATATTCCTTCCCGCCGTCCCCATTACTGCTCTGTATTTTTTGTAACATCCTATCATATTTTCATCGCTGATGGATTCCGGTTTTGTTTTTAACCTATAGTCTATGTATTGTCCAATTCGCGCATCTTTGAACCCGTCTTCAAATGCCTTTAATACCGCGTCACCTCCTACCGAAATCTTTTGCCGGGCAATTTCAAGTATGTATGGGTTCATCAACTTGTAGTCTTCAAGATATTCTTTATCTTCGTCGTTATCCAGAATCCTGTCCATAGGTTCACTAAGATCAATCGCAATCACATGACCATCAATTAAGGAATTCTTGACATCCTTTGGGATATTTTCCTTGTAGTATTCAGACGAGGCCTCAAAAAGTGCGTTTAGAACAGGAAATGTCATTTTTACAAAGTTAGAGTTTAAGATCCGTTGAACTCGGTCTGCCAAAATCTCAGGTTTAGAGAGCCTGGATTTGACTAATTGTATTTTTGATTCTTCTAGGGATAGCTCGGGCGAACCTATCTCTTCAATAAATTTCTTCATAGTAGAGTTCGGATTCGTGTCAGAAATAATTTGCTCATGCAAAGACAGCAAAAACCTCTTGGTGAATTCAGGAAATTCCTTTTCCGCGTATGCTTTATGCTTATTATATTGTTTATAGCCCTTTTCCTGAAGCAAGATCTGCTTCATTATTATCTTTCCAGACTTTGTGCTCATTAAAGCTACCTTCGAAAATGTCATCTCATCCTTTGTACTCATTTACAGACCATTCAGGGTACTACCTTGTTATTTAACTTTAAGATATCTAGAGTGCCCTTATGTTGCCCATGTCCAATTTATACCCCTGTTTTGTCTGACTACACTAGCACACAAATTGCGGATGACATCGAGCTACCTGCTATACGACAAAAGCAGAATAGGGTAGATGATTATAAAACAAAAAGTTGCTTGTATTTAGCAAGTAAAGGCACGGCATTAAATCAAATTAAATTTGCTTATCTGGAAGACATTGCAATCCGCTCTTGTTCATTTCTTTTCTTTATCGCGTGGCTATCCATTGAATTGTTAGCTGCAAGAATTATTTCTTTGGAAAGAATCTCTTCCATCGATTGGACGTTAGAATAAGTGGCTTCCCTTACTCCTTCTGCAATAAATCTTAGGGCTAAATCGACTCGGCGCATTGGTGCAACATCCACTGAAACATGATAAACCACACCTCCGTAAACTATCCTTGTAGTGTCTTCATTAGGTGCTGCGTTTTCGATTGCTCTGACAAGTAATTCTACAGGGTTCTTTCTCGTTTCAGCATGTATTAAATCAAAAGCAGTCATGACCACCTTGAATACTCGCGCCTTTTTTCCACCCATTCTACCCGTATTTTTCGCATATTTCTTCCCGAATCGCATAAGCTTATTAACAAGTCTTTCGACCAAATGTACTTCTGCTTTTCGCAATCTATGATGCTCGTGCCTTCCGAAGGTAACAGGAATTACACTTGGCAATAACGAAATAACACTTTGCAACCCAGGGTCGTTCACCTCTACTTTTCTTGAGTCCCATTTATTAAACAAGAGCATGCTGTTGTGCTCCTTACTGCTCATTGCATTTATCTCCTTGGTTTCTCCTTTCTTCCGTAGACTAATTCTTTCAGCGAGACGTCATTTACCTTAAAAACCTGCCACCTCACTCCCGGTATATCACCCATAGCCCCTCCCATAGACCCTCCGATACCCTCTAAAATTACCTCATCATGCTCATCAACGTAATTCAGTGCACCATCCCTAGGCAGGAATGCAGTAATTGACTTTCCGTTCTTAATGAGCTGTACCCTGACACATTTCCTAACAGCAGAATTGGGCTGTTTCGATTCAATCCCAACTTTTTCTAATACTATACCCCTGGCCTGTGGTGCTCCTTCTAGAGGGTTGGCCTTCTTATCAAGCATCAGCATTCGTCTTTTATAATATTTATTTGACCACCTCAATCCTTTCCGCTTAGAATTCAAAACTCTCCCTGCGAATAACCCTAGCGGCGACTTGGCCAATTCTATAATGCAATCTCCTTCTTATTGTCTGGAATCTGTTCTTCACTAACTATCATCACTGTAGATATTTGAAAGTACCTCTTTGCCAGCAATCGAGCTTTTTCTGCATTTCTGCCTTCCTTTCCAACAACAACCCCTTTCTTTCTTGAATCTACAACAACTACTGCTTGCCTTGTCCCATCAAACCTATCATTAATTTTTATCTCATTTATCATATCTGAGTTCAGCACATTACTCAAAAATGCTGAGGGATCATCGGAATATTCGACAAGCTCAACTTTTTTGGACACCACATTCTGAAGTTGTTTTATTGTGGAACCACCTTTACCTATAGCAAGACCCATTTGCCCCTTATTTACAACAAAAATAACTCTATCCATTCTTTCGTCTACTATGCAGTCCCTGGCTACAGCTCCAGTTATGTTTTGGAATAGTGACATAAGCCTTAATTCATCCGAAGTCAGTTTAATTTTTTCCGTCATAATTTAATGACTCCTAAATAACCTGGAAATTGAGCTAGAATTCAAGATTGAACTATAGTTGATGCTCATAAAGTAGTCACATTTAAGTCTTCATTAATTAACTGTTTCATTTTTAGGAAGTTGTATTCATTCAAATCTTAATCATTCATATCCCTGAATTGCAGTTAATATTATTAGCTTCAAATAAAAGTCCTACCTATTATGCGTGTTCTTTGAATTCAGAATAATGTGTTGAATTTCCTCCTCGTCGCCTATTTTCAATGAGATAGCACTAACCCTGAACGGTTTGTTACATATTCGTCCCAGAGCTACAGAATTTCCTTCATATTCTAGAATAGGGACTGTATTTGCGTTAGCTTCGTTAATTATTCGCGGTTTGGCAGCCGGTGATACCGAATTACTCAATATGATTAGCTTAGAACCTTTAATAGAACCAAGTACTTCTTTAGATCCAAATTTGCACTTGTTCGCCGTCATAGAATCTTTAACTATCTTCTCTAGGTTCCTCATTTTCTTTCACTTGCATATAAAGATCAACCATCCCAGTGCCAACCGGTACTGTCGCGCCCACTATAACGTTTTCTGTAACGCCTCTGAGTGATTCAACCTGTCCTTCGAGGGAGGCCTTCGCAATTGTAGGTACAGTTATTTCAAACGCGGCCCTTGCCAGGACAGAGGTCTTCGTACCAGCTATTCCATGTCTTCCAATTTGTTGCAAATATCCTTTGGACGTCATAAGATCTGCCACTAACATAATATGCCTTATATCGACTTCGAGTCCTTGTTCCTCGAGAGTATTGGTAATTTCCTTTACCAGAGCAGTTCGAGCAGCTTCTATCCCCAGTGTTTGCCATATTTCATAGACATTATTTGTCGTGATTCTTGTGGGTTGAATTCCATCAACTAGTATTACCTTCGATAAATTAGATCCGGCCGTTTGTATAACCCATTCGTTATCTTGCTTAACAATTGTTACCCGCTCAATATCAGGTACTCCTCTCACTCTAGCGTTCAACAGTTTATTTTTCAAAGTTAACAATGTCTGAGCATCTGGTTCACCAGGGATTGTTATTTTTACATTATGCTTCTTATCATTCAACACAACATCATATTTTTTCTTTGATCCCTTAAGTACTTCATATACGTCGTTAATAGTACATCCCCTGTCTATCATTTTTGATTCTGACATGTAAAACGTTAATATTCCAGAATAATCCGTTTCTATTTTTTCTACCAGATCGCTCACTCTGGTAAAAATTATCTCGCGCGCAACCTCTAGCGCTTTTTCTCTGGAAACCTTGTGTGCATCGTCAAGAAAAATGTCCATAGTAGGTGTTACTGGTTTCTTTCTTGCGTCTACTAGTTCTATCAACCGGGGCAGTCCCAAAGTAACATTCCTCTCTTTTACACCTGCAAAATGAAAAGTTCTCAGTGTCATTTGTGTTCCTGGTTCACCAATCGATTGTGCAGTTACAACCCCGACTGCTTCTCCCGGCTCTGCCATTGCCCGATTTATCAGGTCAATGGCTCTCTTCACTACTTTTTCAGTTCCCTTTTTGGACAATCTATTTTGAGTAAATGATACTAACAATTTTTCAGTCAGCTTAGGATTCAAGTTTGTAGCATACTTCGCCATAATTTCTGTAATCTCTGATTCAGATGATTTTCTGCCTTCATCAATTACGGATTCACTCTCTATGAGTCTAGAGATATTTACTGCTTCCCCGTGATCACTTTTAGCAGGATCGATTCCATCTTCACCATAGAGATATTGAATGATATTACCATGCGGATCTCTTACAGTTTGGTCATATTCGATTTTCATGTGCTCCAAGGCATTTATAAGCCTCCGCTGCATATAACCTGACTGTTGTGTTCTAACTGCAGTGTCTACTAGTCCTTCTCTTCCGCCCATTGCATGAAAAAAGAATTCAAGGGGACTTAATCCATCACGATAATTCGATTTAACGAAACCTTTAGAATCAGGATTTGCATCATTGACCTTAAAATGTGGTAACGAGCGGCCTTGGTAACCCTTGTTAATACGCTTCCCACGGATCGATTGCTGACCCAATGCAGCAGTCATTTGACCAATGTTCAGAGTAGATCCTCTTGCACCTGTGGAAGCCATAATTATACCTGAATTATCGTCTGGAAATGCCCTGTCTGCGGTCTTACCCGCCCTGTCCCTTGCCCTGGAAAGCTCGTTAACGACGTAGAGCTCTAATGCCTCTTCAGGGGATAAGCCACGAGTAAGAGGTAGAGAACCATCATTGTACTGATTTATCAACTCGTGAACTTTTTCGTAGGCCTTTTGAATAACACCCGTTATTTCACTTCGGGTTTCATCCGCCAACCATAGATCTGAATATCCATAGGAAAATCCATGTTGGGTCAAATAGGTTTTCAATACTATCAGTATTGAATCTAGGAACCTTTTTGCTACACTGTTGCCATAATCCTTTGCAATCCTATGGAGAACACTGTCAGGTTCTTCTGCGCCAATCGATGCTTTGTCTATAACCCCGCTCAATAATTCGCCGTTTTTTATTACCACATCCTTACCTTCACCTTTGGAAGCCTTATTCCACTTTGAGGTAACAATAAAATTGAAATCCTTCGGCAAAAATAGTGAAAATAATTGCTTACCTGTAAAATACTTGATTTCATTCTTACTTTCTTTTGGTTTTGGAAGAATGCCAGTATACCCACCTACAAGTGCAAGATTCGCAAATTCCTCTTCCGTAAGTAACGTAGCATCTTGGGTCAAGATGAATGCTCCTGTTATAAAATCCCGTATTGCACCGATAATAGGTCCGCCATATCTAGGAGAAATGAGTTGGTCTTGAACTCTCATAAGTAGAGCTGCCTCTGCCCTAGCCTCTTCACTCTGTGGTACATGCAGATTCATCTCATCGCCATCAAAATCAGCGTTGTATGGTGGACACACTGCAGGATGTAATCTAAACGTTCTATATGGAAGAACTCGTACGTAGTGAGCCATGATGGACATCCTATGAAGTGAGGGTTGTCTGTTGAAGATGACTATGTCCCCATCTTGTAAGTGTCGTTCAACTGTGTAACCACTTGATAAGGAATCAGAAAGCACATTTCTGTCTGTAACATAATCCAATCTAATTTTTACCCCATCAGGTCTGATAATGTAATTAGCACCGGGATACGTGTTAGGTCCATTTATCACCATATTTTTTAGCCGGCTGAGATTCCATTCGCTAACAGTTTCAGGTATCGTAAGCTTCTTAGCAACATCTATAGGTACGCCGACGTCAGATATAGCAAGATTCGGGTCTGGCGAAATTACGGTTCTACTAGAGAAATCAACTCTTTTTCCGGAAAGTGATCCTCTAAATCTTCCTTCTTTACCTTTCAATCGCTGCGTAAGCGTTTTCAGAGGTCGGCCTGACCTATGATGTGCCTGGGGAATACCGGACACTTCATTATCGAAATATGTTGTAACATGATATTGTAGCAAGTCTACCAAATCCTGAACAATTAGCGGTGGAGTTCCTGCTTCTTTACTCTCCTTCAGTCTTTGATTTACTCTTATAATATCCACCAGCTTATGAGTCAAGTCATCCTCAGATCTTATACCAGTTTCGAGAATTATTGAAGGTCTTACTGTTACTGGCGGCACAGGCAGAACTTGTAGTACAAACCATTCTGGTCTTGCTGTTTTTGGATCATAACCTAGCAATAGTAAATCTTCATCAGGGATGTGCATCAACCGCTCTCTGATAGTAATTGGCAATAAGCGGTTTTCGCCAATTTCGGTTTTTTCCACGAATATCGTTGGTTTAGTAAATACTAATTCGTACTGCTCTTTTTGACAATGCGGACATACTTTTACCTTCTTAGCCTTTTCAATTATCTCATCTTTGATATTTTCAAGTGTAATGACGGCATACGCTGCTTTAGTTTCTCTGATAAGTCTATACTTGTCTAAATCCTCTATAGGAAGCTTTATTCTGTTACACGACCTGCAGGTAATTAACAACAGCTTATGGATGTCATCAACGAAAGCTATATGCAATACTGGCTCCGCTAATTCAATATGTCCAAAGTGCCCTGGACATTTCGCCGAGGTATTTCCACATGTTCCGCATTTTTGTCCAGGTTCCAGTGTCCCCAGTCTATTATCCATTAAACCACCTTGGACCGGCATTCCATCTTCGTCATACGTTTCAGGTGCAGTCACCTCGGCGACGCTGAATTTTCTTATCTCTACAGGAGACCAAACAGTAAATTTAATTCCTCCTAATATTTTCAAGTTATCTTCCAATTTCTTCGCCTCTAAACTTTCTCCTTTGCCAGCAATCTTGGAGCTATATTTAAACTCATCATCTCTTGCAATAGTAACTTGAACGCATATGCAATTACTACAGAAGAGATCTTTGCCTTTTCGCCACAAACTCGACAAATGTATCTCCTTTGTTTAACATCATAATATGATAGTAATCCACATCTTTCGCATATGTTAACTTCAGCTTTATCAGACTCTTCGAGAAGCCTATCTTTCAACATCATCGATGCTCCATAAGCAATAAGACAATCTCTCTCCATTTCTCCGAATCTCAAGCCACCCCCACGGGCACGTCCTTCTGTAGGTTGCTTGGTAAGCATTTGCACCTGTCCGCGCGCCCTGCTATGAATTTTGTCCGCCACCATATGATGGAGCTTTTGATAGTAAACCACGCCTACATAAACATCCGCCGGAAATCTTTTGCCTGTTCTCCCGTCGTACATAGTTTCTTTTCCTGTATATTTCAAGCCGTATTTTTCAAGGGTACTCTTTAAGCTCTCGAATTTTTCCCCTACAAAAGCAGATCCGTCTATAGAGCGACCCCGTATGGACGCAGCCTTGCCCGCTAGGGATTCCATGAATTGTCCGACCGTCATTCTTGAAGGAAAAGCATGGGGATTAATCATAATATCTGGAACGATCCCATCTTCAGTATAAGGTAAATCCTCTTGTGACACAAGCATACCGACGACACCCTTTTGTCCATGTCTAGAGGCAAACTTGTCACCTATTTCTGGTATCCGCATATCCCTGACTCTTATTTTGTACATTTTTCCACCCTCGACTGATTGAGTCATTACTACAGAGTCAACAACCCCATTCTCGGAGGGTCTTACACCTACAGAAGTATCTCTTCTGTAAGGTCCCTTAACTTCAAATTCCTTATATTCTTCCATAAATCTAGGGGGAGAAGTTCTGCCGATAAGGATGTCTCCACCATTCACGATTGCTTCATGCATTATAGCGCCATCTTGCTCCAAAAGTCTGTACGCCTTCTCGCCTCTATAGCCCCTTATGTTGGCGTCAGGAGAAGGAAGCTCAAATGTATCCTTCATACCACCTGGATACTGCTTTGCTTCAGCCTCGTATACCCTATAAAAGAAGGTCCTACCAAGTCCCCTATCCACGGCTGATTTATTAAAGACAACTGCATCCTCTATATTATAGCCCTCATATGGTAGTACGGCTACAACACAATTTTGGCCAGTTGGCCGATCATCCAATCCGAGTAGATTTATTGCCTTTGTAGAAACAGCCGGTGTTTGTGGATATAGCATAAAATGTTGACGGACGTAAGTACTTGCATTCATCAAGGGAGTAGAGAAGCCGAGACTTTGTTTTGCCATGGCACTTTCATATGTATTTCTTGGTGATTGGTTATGTTCAGGGTAAGGAATTATTGAAGCCCCAACGCCTAAAATTGCCGAAGGGAAAATCTCTACGTGTGTATGATCTTGCTCTAGATGTTCAATATCCAAAGATATGAGACAGTTTTCTTCTTCGTTTGCATCTAATAGCTCAATCATTCCCATATATAGTAAATCCGTCCATGAGAGGAATTTTTTATTAATCTTTTCGCCCACCTCACCTGAAAGTATAGGTTTCCCGTCCCTTACGATAGCTAGAGGTCTCATAACTCTGCCAGCATTACAGCTAATATGTAGTCTCTTTGTTGCATTTTCATTCCTAGAAGAATAGAGATAAATTCCAACATGAGGATGAATTTTACCAGATCTACGCATGGTCCTTAAAGTGTTCGTAAGGTAAGCTCCATCTTCAGAATATCCAATTAGCCTACCATCGACAAAGACACGAGTTCCTCCTTTTTTTACTGTGGCCGTCGCCTCATCTACATGATGAACACCCAGCTCGAATAGCTTCTCCACTAATTCCGCAGCAGGAACACTAACGGAAATGACTGCGGATAATGCCAAGTTCTTGACTAAACCGCAGTTTGACCCTTCAGGAGTTTCGGCAGGACAGATTCGCCCGAAATGGGTTGAATGTAAATCCCTGGCCTCAAAATTAGGTTGACTTCGACTTAGAGGCGACTGAATTCTTCGAAGGTGGCTTATAGTTGACATATAATTTGTTCTGTCCAGAAGCTGTGTAACTCCCACTCTGCCCCTGCCCCAATTACCGGTGGCAATTGCGTTATTAAGCTTGTCTGATATTATACCTGGCCTGACGGCCGCAGCTACTGCGTTAATGCCCCTTTTTTGACCAGAACGCTCTAACTGATATTTCATATCTCGAACCAAATTTCTAAATGCTGTTCGGAAAAGATCTGCTAGCATCTGTCCTGCAAACTTAATAACCTTGTTCCCATAATGATCTTTATCATCAGAATTAATCAATCCAAGACGAAGTTCAATTAGCTTAGAGGTTGCTTCTCCTAAGAATAGTGCCTTTTCGTGTCTATTTTCAGGATTTTTACCTAAATGTGGTAAGAGTCCCCAATCTAGTAATGTCTCAGCTCTCTTAATTTGAAATTCTTCTAGCATACCGGGAGCTATTCTCTTGCTAATGTAGACAATAGCATCCCTACTTGTTGTAATGTCTCCAACCTTTTCAAATGAAGGTTCCAGCTCATCTTGTATGACTTCAAGTAGAGAGACAGCGTTCGCGATGTCTTTATCTGATTCCAATCCCAGTGCTCTTATTAAGGTAATTAGAGGAATATCTACAGGAGAACCGGGTATCTTCGCCACGACAGAACCGTCTGGTCTCATAATGAGTTCTAATTTGGCTCTATAGCCAACTATGGATGAATAAACTTTTGCCTTGAAGAGGATACTACCTGTAGTTTCTTCAGTATCTACAATGATTTTATTGTATGAAAGATCTTCTAACCCAACAATTACTCGTTCTGATCCATTAATAACGAAATATCCTCCAGGATCCTTGGGATCTTCGCCTAACTCGATTAACTTTTGTTCTGGAAGGTTATGTAGTATACAAGCATTCGATTTTACCATTACAGGCATATCTCCTATATGAATAAATCGAGATTCCAAAATCTTGCCGTCTTCGACGATGCTGGATTCTAACATAACAGGCGACGCGTAGGTAAGATTTCTCAATCGTCCTTCTACTGGTGCCACATGAGTAATAGAACCGTCTAATTCCATAATTCTTGGTTGTTGCAGCTTTATTTTTCCCAACTTGATTTTATAAGGATACTCTGCTGTTTCTACTTCTATTTCTCCGACTTCATCGATAATGCTCTGTAAACCTCTTTCCATAAATTCATTATATGAATTAAGATGTTGCCTTGCAACACCTTCTCTGCGCAGGATATCATGAATTATAGACCACATATCAGGTACAGTTTCAGACATGACTCAACTAACCCTCTACTACATACCGGTAATATACGCTTTCACCCGCTGTGGGTGACTTTCGTGTAATTTTTATAATATCGCCTGGTCTTACATCAAGACCTTCTAATCCTTTGTCCTCAATTAGTATGTAAGGCAACTGACCCGGTTTAGCATTGTACTTCCTCAAGATTTCCTCTGCTTCTTTCCGACGTACTATTTCATGCTTGGGCTGATAAATATGATCAGTTATAACAAGCTCTTTTTTCTTTTCAACCGACATAGACTATCCCCACTAAAAAGAACAAAATATGAACAACCATCCTACAATGTAATTTCCTTCGCGAATATAATTCTTTTACCATGTTCTCATTTCAGCTAATACTGGTGAATTATTGCACTTAGTAACCCTATGAGCCTTTGAGATTGAAGGCCTTCGGAGGGATTTGAACCCTCCTCAAGCGGTATCAATCAAGAGCCTCAGCTACTCTGGTCCACAGCCGCCTATACTGACCAGGCTATACTACGAAGGCCTCCTCTCTCCTTTAAAGCGTTCATTATATAATCGTTAGAAAATAGTCTTGCAAACTATAAAATCATATTGATTTGGCCTTGTAATGTAGTTCAAAAAAATCGAGGACTAGAAACCAACCAAAAGTATAGTCTGATCTTATTATCCCACCTCAATACAGGGTCTTTCCTTAGAACTTGAATATTATAAATTTCGAGCCTATCTTCAAGTGCATTCAGACTGATGAAATCACCAGCAAGACACTCTAGAATTACTGGGATTCCAATTTGCTCAAACTTGATTATCTCATTATAGTCTAAATGCATTTAGATGAATTTTGATATCCCAATTAATAATACATCTTTGCTACAGAAAATCCACCGTCTGTGACTGCTACACTAAAAGCAACGGACTTCGAATTTCATTTTTTAAATGTTCGCATGGAACTTTATCTCCGTAGCGGCTTCCGTTAGTTCTGGGATTTCTTCCAATAATTTTACAAGCCATTGAATGGTTCTAAGATTTTTCCCTTTAATTATCCCAAGGAGTTTTCTTGTATATTCATCACAAGACTAGTCTATGTTTGTTAACAGGATGTCAAGTAGCTTGGCAGTGTCAATGTTAGAATAGTAAATCTGTGTGACCCTCAAATTTAATCCTCAATTTCAAATCTCTTACTGTTTTTCGTGTCAAATTTAATGGAATCCCACTAACCCGCCCAACGATAACTTTGTGGAAATTCATCACGAAACACCTAAGGGATGAGGGATATTATATTGCAACCCATATTTTTGGCAAGATTAAATCAGAAGTAGTTACATCTACAATAATTATTATGTTCTTGATCTTATTTCCAGTAACATGAATGGCATTGCCGTAAAGGTATAATTTTGATATCTGCCAATTATAGCGCAATTTGCATGGTGTCGGTGGCCGTACCAATATTATATTCCTCGGCCCAAATTGTCGAAAGGTTTAGATCTTAATGTTTTTGGAAATTAATACTACAGTCCTTTGCTGAATTTCAGCTTGGAATCAAAGATTTAAATGCAATCTGAAATTATTTAAACGTATGAGTTGTTCTGACGAATTCATCTCCCATGTCCAATCTGAGAATTTAGTAAAAATATCTCCCCTAGCGGCATCGAAATTGAAAAAAGCAAAGTACGGTGTATATAATCATTCTGCTGTGGAACTTTGTCATTGGACAAAAAAATCCTTTACTGGCGAGGGCACATGTTACAAACATAAATTCTACGGTATATCTACTCATAGATGCATGGAATTTACACCTGCTGCGATGAATTGTGAAAACAGGTGCATATATTGCTGGCGCCCCACGGAGTTCTACGATACGTTAAATATGCCAGAAAATTTGGTTGACGAGCCCGAAGCAATTGTAAATAATCTTTTACAGGAAAGGAAAAAACTAATTGTAGGCTATTTTGGTAATAGAAAAGCTCAGAGAGACAAAGTTCAAGAATCTATTCTTCCCCAACATTACGCAATATCTCTTTCAGGCGAGCCTTCGATGTATCCGAAATTGCCCCAATTAATAAGATACTTGAAGGGCTTGGCCGAAACAAAATCAATATTCCTTGTTACTAATGGACAAGAGCCAGATATGCTTTATAGACTTGCTGAAGAAGATTCCCTGCCCACACAAATTTACTTATCTACCAATGCATCAACCAAAAAAATGTTCCATAGTGTAAATAGACCTAGGTACCCAGATGCCTGGGAAAGGTGGAAAAGAAGTTTATCATTTCTATCTCAAGTTGATACTAGGACTGTAATTAGAGTCACTTTGATAAGAGGATATAACGATTCCTTGAATTTTATCCAAGATTTCGCAAATTTGGTCAGGATGGGTAATCCACATTTTATAGAATTAAAATCTTATATGCATATAGGCATGTCAACATTACGACTAGAAGCATCTCGTATGCTAGAGATGTCTGAAGTAAAGTCATATTCGAAAGCCCTTGCTAGTGTCCTTCCGGAATTTTCCATAATGGATGAAAGCGAAATTTCACGTATAGTAGTACTGCAGAATAATAGAAGGTTTGTCAGCAGGTGGATTTCTGGGTATGAAAATAATTCGCTGTCCTAGATACGGTTTTGGGAAGTGGAGAAGCCTTTATACCATCCGATGAACTCTTTTAATGCCATTGTCCTATGAGATATTTCAATCTTGTCTTGCCCTATTTCACCATATGTCCGTTTATGGCCTGAAGGGATAAAGATAGGATCAAAACCCCAGCCTTTGCTTGTGACGTGCGGACTTATTGTTCCTTCAAC
>DASWDL010000042.1:0-8887 GCA_036395315.1 Nitrososphaeraceae archaeon | reverse complement strand
ACCAATCATTTTTGATTACTGGACTAAGGCTAGGCATAACATGTCTGGGGTTACTTACTCAGGGAACAAATAACCCTAAAAACTTATTTGTCAATTCAGGTATCTTGTCCACCATTAAAAGAGTAACTAAGTTACGCATTATTTATAGCCGTGATATGAATTTGGTCACTGATATGTACAACAAGTACGCCAATATCTTCACCTCTCTTGAGGCTAAACACTATGGCTAATTATAAACTACTCCTATGTTCGGGTATTTTTGTCTCAATATTTGCAGCTTCAACAATCAATCTCATTACTAATAATAGGGTAGGAGCAATTACTACTAATACCTCAAGTGAAGATTAAAATAGTACGTGTTCTCCCATATACACCTCAAAGAGTGCAAATACTACTTCCAGACAGGTAAGCGAGAATAATAGTCTTCCAGGATTTCATGCCATCAAGAAATTCTCTAGCAATGGCACCTCAGTTGCTGCTTGGGGACCTAAGGGATCAGGCAATGGCCAATTTCTCCATGCGCATGGAATTACTGTCGACTCACAAGGTAACGTGTATGTAAGCGATGGTGAAAGATGTGATATCCAGAAATTTGATAGAAACGGGACCTTTATTACAAAATGGGGTTCGCCAGGAACTGGTCCTAGTAAATTCTTAGAACCTGAAAGTATGGCTGTAGATGCCAAGGGGGATATCTTTGTAGCAGACTACGGAAATCAATACATTCAGAAATTTGATAGTAATGGGAAATTCATTACCATGTGGGGAACGAAGGGAAAAGGGAGCGGCGAATTCAATAAACCATGGGGAGTCGCAGTAGATTCGAAAGGTGATGTTTATGTTAGCGACCAGCAAAATCCCGTAGTCCAGAAATTTGATAATAACGGCAAATTTATTACAAAGTGGGGTTCTTTTGGATCGGGCAATGGCCAATTTGTTCATCTGCATGATGTGACAGTCGACTCTAAGGACATGGTATACGTGACCGATGGAAGAAATAACTCGAGGGTCGAAAAATTTGATAATAACGGGACCTTTATTACAAAATGGGGATCAAAAGGGTCTGCAGACGGCCAGTTTGTCGAAAATCATGGTATTGTTGTAGATTCACAAGGATATGTTTATGTTGTTGATACCAGAAATGTAAGAATTCAGAAATTCAATCCAGAAGGCCAATTCGTAGCAAAGTGGGGATCGCTAGGTTGCGAGGATAGCCAATTTGTCATTCCTCATGATATCGCAATCGACTCAAAAGGGTATATCTATGTAAGCGATAGTGGAAATGTTCACTTCCGCGAAAAGTTCAAATGCTAACAAAAATTATACAAGGTCAATTTAGAATTAATTTAGCTTCTTTTATTCTTTTTTAGTGGTATGGACCGCGGGTCAGTAGGTTGAATTGCTTTTGGGTCATGCCGCTAATCTCCCTTAGGACATGGTTAACTAGGGCATGATTTGTATAGACTAACGAGGTTAAAAAGAAATTTTGGGACACCTATTCTCGGATTGGGATTTGAACCCTTCTTGGATGGACTTGGAGTCAAGTCCTTAAATTAATATACTTTGGGGAGACTAATCATAGAACAATCATGCTATTGTCCAGTTTACAGGATTTATGTCCTTTCTATGATACTAATAAACTTAATTAGTAACTATTTAAACAGTTATTAATTTTTTCAGCCCAATAGCTTCTTTACATTAAGTAGGTAAATGTTGCCTATGTTTCAACTTACCGAGTTAAATGTTGACATTATTGGTGATATCGTATGATTTTACAATGTTCGATTTGAGTCTTAAATCTACTCCAAAAAATTTGAAATTACAAAAAATGAGGAATATGTGATTCCAAGATGCAGTGAATATTATTTTTTCCTAAGGTCATATTGGCAAGCCAAATGGATTGGTTGCTCCTGAGTTATCAATTGCTGAAGTTGATGCTGAAGCGTTTGATGCTATTGTAGTTGAATTGTCTAATTGAGTTTCCCCTTCTACAACATTTGAATCGTTACTTACATGTTTGCCTGTTATCGTTAAACCGTTCGCACCGTCTTTGCCTTTGGCTCCATCTTCGCCCTTGATACTGGCACCTTTGGTGCCATCTTTGCCATTTTCTCCTGAAGGAGTACTGTTCTTTATGTTCTTTGCAGTAGTTTGACAGAATGTCTCAGTCTTATCGCACTGCTTAATTTTTTTCGCAAATGTTGGATTGGTATTAGGTAACATGAATGAAGATAATAGGATTCCTGCGGTTAGGATAGTCATCATTGTTAGCATTGTGGTATTGTTCATCTTATACTCGTAGCTCAGTAAGATATTAATGGACTAAGAGGAATATTTGAATAAGAAAAATTTGCATGTTTGAACTATTCGAAATCATCTAGACTATTGACAGTTATACCTTAATTTTTTCTAAGAAGATTGATTGCAACTGCTTCGTGAGTTTGAATTTGTAATATTCAAAGAACAAGATTTCCTTAGAATAAAGAATATACCTGATACTACAGAGGCGCGTCTATTAATCGAAGAGTTGGGCCCTGGTTTTAATTAACTTGGTTGAATCAGTAAGTCTCAGGCCATGAGCTCTATCGCCCGAAACGATAAGCGGTCTAACACTGTGTAGGAACTGTTATCATTAATTTGCGGTCCTTTTAACAGGCTCAAGCATTGCCGTGTCTATTAAATAACAATTCACCAAGTCGCCACTTCAGAAAGAGTTCAGAATCAGCACTGAAAAGTGGTGATGCGTACTCATCTGAGAATTGATTGTGTTCTTTAATGATTTCAATCTTTTCTGTCCTATCAATGAAAGTAGAACCGTCTGTTGTCATGTATAAATCATATTTGAATAATCCTCCTTTACTACAATGCGAAACATGCATATCAAGAAACAATTCCTTCGCTAGCTTATATTTTTCTCTATTTCTTGGTCTTTCCAAGCTATTTAACAATTTATAAATCTTATCAAAATATGGTGCGACAAGTCTTAGAAACGATTTTAATTCAGATATTTCCTTTTGAGATATTCCATAAGATTTTTTATTCCATTTTAGATAATAATTGCCCACTTCTATTTTTGGTTTATCGTAACCGTTAGACATAATATATTGCGCCACTATGTCTTCGTTAATTTTCAATCAGTCAGTAATTGTTTATCAGATAAAAAAATCTATGTTACAACTACAGTTAGACAAAGAACCGCTCAAAACAATCTTCTACACAGATTACGCTTACGCCTAATAGGAATAGCTACCAAACCTCATCTATATAATTGTCCATACTTTGGAAAGGAATCTATTGAAACAATTTAGCAGCTAACTTTGGCACCAACCTTATGTACAATAACTGAGAGTTATTTATTGCAAAAAAAGTATCGGGAAAGCCAAATGCCTGTTGCCGTCGTGACGGGTAGCTCTACCGGGATTGGCTTAGAAACATCGTTGAAATTGGCAAAGGAGGAGAGTCAAGTATCTGCCGAATACCTGTTCAACCATTAGTCTTAGTCCGCACAGATCCCTGGCACTGCAACCTTCTTGAATACATGAGAAGATGTCACAATCCTGTCTGGATACTCTGACAGCTTTTTTGGAAAATCGGGGTTTGAATATTGTTGTCTGATAGCCTCTGTGCTCTCAAAAACATGGGTTGATACCCACACGCGACTATCAGCAATTCCTTTATGGAGTTGTGCTGATATGACTCCTGACGTTTTCTTCGAGATTTTAGCAGCTGAGGCCCATGTCTTTACGAATTTATCTTCATCCTCAGGTTCCACTATAAACGTAATAATAAGAACAACATCACCGGCCTCCTGCTGCAACTGTTTACCGAGACTTACTTTTTCATCCATTTCAATGACCTTTGTCATATCTCACAGTACGTGACTTTACATTTAGTATTTGCTCAATTCAGGCTGCACAATATGGACAATACTATAGACATCTTCTTATTCAATTATCGATTAAAACATACAGTTAAAAAATTTGTCAAAAGCCGATAAGAGAATAGATGGCGTGGACCTACAAATTTTAAAATTATTGACTTTAAACTCTAGAACATCATATCGTAGCATAGGAAAAACTCTTGGTGTAAGTGTGAATACAGTAAGAAGTCACATTAATGAATTGATTCTAAACAAAGCTATTGAACACTTTGTAGCACAAGTGAATTTTTCACTATTTGGCTATAGTCAAGTTCTTACAATATTATTAAAGTTCAACAAAAATCGTCAGAAAGGTATCGAAAACGTGGTCAAAAGTACGAGGGATTTGGGACCTGTATACATGCATATAGAAATACTTGATGAGGTCGACGTAATTGGTATAGCAGTTAAGGGCTTACTCATTGACAATGACAATATTGATCCATTAAGAAAGAATATTTCCAAAGCCTTGGGAAGAGGCATTTCTGTACTTGATGTCTTTTTTGGCAACTTTAAATCATCAGTCTCGGAGAAATTTCGGATGAACAAAATAGACTTTGAGATCATTGAATGTTTACTCTTAGACCCAAGAATGACATTTCTCAATATCGCAAGAAAGATTGGTTGCTCTCAAAAAACAATAATTAGAAGAATTGAAAAGATGGAAAGCAATCATGTGATAACGGGTTTCAGCTTACAGTACAACCCCTCAAGAATGAGGGGCTATAACTATTTTAGCGTACTCCTTCGCACTAGGTCAAACATGGCTGCAGAAGTGATGAAAGAAATAAGCTACTCTGATCTGAATAAAAATATTTTAACACTTCCACCCTTTATGTTCCCTGACAGAGTAATCATCGTCTTTCATATCCAAAATGCTTTCGACATTGAATCAATAATCAGCAGAATTAGGTCGATCAATGGTGTAATAAGAGCAGAAGCATATCAACCAATCAGAATCAAGTGGCATGAGGATTGGTTAAAAAAGAAGATCAAAGACAGAATTAATTCCTTCTAAAATTGTCTACCTAGATTCCAAAAGGAGAAGGCTCGCTTTTAATCCTTTGAATTTAATGCTGATATTAACTCTTGTCTAAACCTTTAACCTTTTTTCAAAGACTAGTGCAATTTGTTGAAAACCCATTTTCGTGTAAAATTTATGTGAATCTGTTCTGTCTTTCCTTGATTCTAGTCTTATGCGATAACACTTCTTTCTTTTGGCAATTGATTCACACCTCTTAACCAGAAGTTTTCCAATGTCCCCGTTTCTATACTTTCCAGAAACTACCAAGTCTGGAATCCAAAGCTCTCTCGAGGATTGATTGAGTCTTTCAAGCAGTACGAACGAGACCAATCCAACTATCCGGGAATTTATCGTTGCTAAAATGATACCGAGATTGCCATTATTGAAGTCAGACTGGATATAACCGTTGATAAGTTTTTGAAACTTGTTATTTTCGTACCTGTCTTTGGGTAAAGGCCTTTTCCAGTTCTCCGAGTAATACGATCATACTTTTGATATCTTTTGCTTCTGCGGTCCTTAGCATTACGCGGCCCTTTTCCATTTCAATTTTAGACATAGCAGATCGGCGTATAAACCCAGATCATCTTTTCAATTGTATGGCAGATATAATTAAATTCAATTGACTTTCCCTAATTTTCACTTGTCTGAGGTCGTCATACAAGTGAATATCATCTTATTTTAATTTAAGGTTAAATGATTCCAGATTTATTAAATGACTATGCCATATGATAATGAGGCACTAATAATTGAAAACTTCATAGGCGAACTATGTAAAAAACATCGGGACGCTATTAATAATGGAACTTCGACCAAATTTCAAATAACATCCATCTATAATCGATTTCTAGCAGGTTTCGATCGTAAGCTTGTAGATAAACTTATCAAGGAATACACAGAAGAAGGTCTCATTTCTATTGATAATGACTTGGTAGAGTTAACCAAAACAGGTAAGCAATTTTGTAGTGAAAAGGTTTCTTGAATAGGGTAGATTGCACATTCTTACTTATTAGAAGATCTAGAACCAAAAGGGAATTACTCTAGAATAAATGGAATGATTCATTGAAATAAATGAATATGAGAAAAATTACTGTTATTGATGCTCCTTCCATTCTTGGATTACACCCTACGGGAGTAGAGCGACTCCCAGAAGCACTAAAAGCGGCGGGTATCGTTGAGAGATTAGGTGCTGATTATTCGGGTCAAGTTACACCGCCACCTTACAATACTAAAAGAGATGAGAGAACGCTATTGCTTAATGCCGACTCGATAAGAAGATTTTCGTGTCAGCTCGCGGATAAGGTATCTTCAGTCCTAACCAACGAACAATTTCCTATTGTTCTTGGTGGTGATTGCAGTATCCTATTAGGAAATCTTTTGGCTCTACGACGCCTTGGAAGATATGGATTATTTTTCATCGATGGCCATGCTGATTTTTATCAACCTGAAGCTTCCTTAATGGGAGAAGTCGCTGATATGGATCTTGCAATTGTCTCTGGTAGAGGCCCAGATGTCCTAACTAATATCGATGGCCTTAAACCTCTTGTTAGAGACCAGGACATTATTTTATTCGGATACCGTGATGCGGAACAAGCCGCATATTATAAGAGCCAGGATGTCAGAGATACCGATATTCATGTATTCGATCTAGCACATGTGAAAGAATTCGGTATTACCGCATCTGGTTCGCAAGCAGTCGAATGGTTACTTAAGAACGAACTAGATGGATTCTGGATCCATCTTGACGCCGATGTTTTGGATGATTCAATCATGCCAGCGGTAGATTATCGGTTAGATGGTGGTTTAAGTTTACCAGAACTGAGTGATCTTTTAAAGATCATAATTGCTCCAGGTCGCGCGATAGGAATGGATATTACTATATTCAATCCTAATTTAGATTTCGACGGCTCAATCGCACGTAAGTTCGTCTTAAGCGTAGTTGAAGGATTGTTATAGGGCTTCCGAGACACTTCATGTACTTTTTCCTAGAATCTAATCGCCAAAGAAAGGTCGACTAAATGTGAAAGCCCGGAGAGTTATCTGCGAATTGCCTTATTGTACACTTTATTTTCCTAGTAGTTAACGAGATAAGGACTTTAAAGACCTTGGCTTCCCATCCATGAACACATCCTCTGGCGAGTCTTTACACGAAAACTTTGCCATTTCATCTAGAATGGGTTTCACTGCCTTCCCCTTTTCAGTAAGGAAATATACTACGTTAATTGGTCGTTACTGATAGATCTTTCTCTTTATCAAACCATACTCTTCCATCTCTTTCAGTCGCTGCGAAAGAGTTTTTGAGTTTAAACCCTGGATAGAGTTCATAAACTGATTGAATCGCGTCTCGTTTAGCTTAATCATATCTCTTAGTGTAAGAGCTGTAAACCTCTTACCAATTATTTTAAACGTGGTATCAATCGGACAGGCTTTCATTTCATCCGTTCTCCACAAATCGCTTCTTTCTTCATAACTTACCACTATTTCACTTACTTACTACATCTTTACGTCGGCGTATAAATACTTGAATATATAATTATGAACCGTTTGTTAAACAAGAAAAAATCAGTTCAAAAAAGAGTTATGATTGGTACAACTAGAATGAAAATAAGAAGCGAATTAATACTGAGAGGATTTGTAACTGCGAATATACTTATTGTCCTAATGTTACTATTTACTTTAACCAGTCAATCATTAAAGACTGCAACTGCATGTTTAAACTCAGAATCTGGAATTAACCTGCGCAATGAAACAAATAATACATCATCATCATTCCCTATCTACACATCTCTTATTGGATTTCGACTGCTAAAGGAATAATCGTAATTGATACTCAACGTGATAAACCCAATGCAGAAAGGTTATTGCAAGAGATTCAGGAAATAGGTAAACCGATAGAAGCAATCATGATTACACATCCTCATCCAGACCATTATTTTGGAACAAGTATTTTATCTAATGGATCAAGTAACATCCCCATTTATGCAACCCAAGCAACATTTGATACTATTAAGAATGATCCTGCCCATCTAATCACACTCGCAAAGCAACTTATGGGAAAAGACTATCCGGGTAAAATAATATTGCCTAACAGAATTGTTGAATCGGGCCAGAATGTTACAGTTGATGGTATTACATTTAGATTTGAAAATATTGGGCCAGGCGAAGCTGCTACAGAAACTATGATTTATACTCCATCACAAAAAATTTTGTTTACTGGGGACTTGTTAATAACCATATGCACCCAAGTATGAAAGGTCGGTCGGCCTTGGTATGTGACCATGTGACAGTCACATACTAAAACTATTTGCAACCAGAGGCAGACAACTATTCATATAGGAATATTCAATATTAGTAACTGTTTTATTCGCCTTGTACTTTTTACCAAGGGATGTCAGTGAAGGTGAGACTGTTGTGAACAAAAACTTAGGCTTTGAAAAAACTGAACATTTGATTTTTTGTAAAATTGGAGAAGATAAGCGAAAGCGACCCGGTACCGTTCAAATCTGGAGGTAAGACTCCTCTGGATGGAGTGCGAGCCCTAGGGATGGGACATGTGATCGCCGGATCAGGTATTGGTAGAGACCTGGCCCTTTTCGGAGCAGATGTCCTAAACATCTGGCAGCCACTCGACTGGGAATTAGATCCTTTCTACTGGACGTCTCATGTCGGTATGAGGTCAAGCATCCTTGATTTACATGAAAAGAGAGATCTAGAAAAAATGAATCAGTTGTTGAATGATGCGGACGTATTCTTTTCGAATCGACGCCCTGGATACCAAGAGCGTTTTGGACTAACAGCAGATGAGTTATGTTCAAAGCATCCAGGCCTAATCCACGCAAAGGTAGTACTGCACGGTGAGACCGGCCCATGGTCGAATCGGACAGGATTTGATGAGGTTGCAGGAGCCGTTACTGGGGTATTCGCATTAGAAGGTACGGCTGATAATC
>DASWDL010000041.1:0-4862 GCA_036395315.1 Nitrososphaeraceae archaeon | reverse complement strand
GCATAAACTGCATTCACACGATTCCTCACCTTAACGAATGGTACGCCAAATATGCTAACAAAGGATTTGTTATTGCTGGTATACAAACTCCAGAATTTGAGTTTGAGAAAAACCTCGATAGTGTTAAAGATGCTGTCAAGGGATTTGGAATAAAATATCCAGTCATTCAGGATAATAATTATGGAACATGGAACACTTATGGAAATAGATACTGGCCAAGAGACTATCTGGTAGATAATGAAGGATATATTAGATATGATCATGTAGGTGAAGGCGGATACAATGAAACAGAAAATATGATTCAGTCTTTGCTAGCAGAACCCGGGACTAACGCTAATTATAATCGGACTGTTACAAGAGTCCTGCAGTATTCTACTCTTCATCGACATGCACTCGACGTCGCTTCCGTAGGGTTAGTTTTCCCCCCATTAGTTGTAGGAAGAATTCTATATATTGTTCCGCCAAATGTTAGAACATATAGATAGCCATCTTTAAGACCCACTTTGATATCCGTAATACCACCAAAGTTCCTACCAAATATTATTCCGTTTAGCGTATCGGTACTGTTTGCAATTCTATCTTCAAGTGGACCTGCAGGGAATAGCAATTGACTTCTGTTCGGATTTAACTTAAAGTCGTAAATATTTCCGTTGATGATATCCCCAATGAATATGTCATTTTCGTATTGACATCCCATTTTGTTGGAATTATAGAAGGTGATTCCGGTAGGACCAACGCTTCGAAACCAAGTGAACTGAGGGGTATGGTATGTTCCCTTCCCACCAAAATAGACTAGGTCACGTGGATAAAGCGGGGCAATATGTTTTTCAGTTTGAGCTATCGGATATCCACGCAGCCATAACCCATCAATCTTGTTATAGCCGCTGTTGAATCCTGGCTCAACGAAGTTAATTTCATCGCCAAATATTAAGCCATTTTCAGTATCCCATAGATTTCCTGTAACAGGATCAAAATCAATTCCAAAACTATTCCAAATTCCATAAGAGTAGTACAAATTCAAAGGAAAATCATTTCCCAGAATGCCTGGAAGTATTGGGTTACCATCCTTATTAATTCTTAGGATACCGCTTGTTCCGTCTGGGTCCGGACCATCTTGAATATTCTGGGCCTTGGTATTATGCCCGTTAATACCGACATCACCTATGGTAACATATACATTATGATCAGGTCCAACCATGACTTTCCCTCCAATACCAATAGCTCCTGGAGTTGCCGGAAGGTCGAGCAATAGTTTTGGATTTACTAGTATGTTGTTCATTAATTCATATCTGTACAGACGATTGCCCAAGGGTTGTTTTCCCGCCGTAATATCATCACCATCTTGAGTTTGTGCTTCCGTGTAGTAGATGAATACATACGTAGGATTATTGCTAGTAGGGGCATCTCTATTAATACTCCCATTCCTCAAAAGTGAGGAATCTACAGCAATGCCTAATATGCCTCTATGACCAAACGTTGCGACATTGACGTCAAGCAAAGGTTGAGGCGCCATTGTTCCATTTACAATTCTTCTTACTGTACCTTTGTCCTTCTCCACGACCAAAATATCATTAGGTCCCAAGAAGGCCATGCTTGTAGGATACCTCAGTCCTTTGAAAACTACGTCTGGTTTCAAGTGCTGATAATCAAATAAAATGGGTCCTGTAGGAGAAGGTAAAGCAACTTCGGGATATTTTGAGTCAAGGGCTTGAGTCAGATGATTATTGCTACTTCCTTGATTGAAGTACTCCAAGACTATAGCAGTCAGAATTAAAATTGTGTATAAAATTAGCCAGAAGGGGAGTGTTAGCATCAATTGTTCAGTCCAAACTAGAACTTCAAAATAAAAATAACGAATATATTGACAAAGAAAAAGAAGTAATTAGAAACCTTCATAGCTAGCCAACCGTTCATTTTTTTGAGCCAAGGGTCGTCTCTTCGGTGGGTGTTTTAAACCTGGTTACATCTCGTTTGAAGAACAGGTCTATAAACCAGTCAACCATGACCCGCAATTTCTTCTCTACTGTGGGAAGATTCAGTAGGTAGTAGGAGCGCCATAACCACCAGGCTGTAAATCCATGAACCTTATATCCAAGTAAAATACCGACACCATTTCTCCTACCAATCAATGTCATAACCCCTTTTGTCTTGTAATCAAATTCTTTTTTATGATTTTCCTGATCTTTAATTGTAGAAATTAAATTAACTGCTGCAACCTTTCCCTGTCTTATTGCATGTTGAGCTGTGGGGGGGTAGGGCTTTCCTGTATTAGGATCTGTAATACATGCACAGTCACCCAATGCCATAATAGTATTATTGTATCCAAGAACCTCGAGAAAATTGTTAGTTACTATTCTCCCAGATTTATCATGCTCGCATGAGAGTGATGATAGTATGCTTGGGGGCTTTCCACCTCCAGCCCAGATAATTGTCTGTGTTGAAATATCCGTTCCATTATCTAGTTTAACACTGGACGATGTTACGTCAATCACACGAGTATTCAAGAGTACTTCGACTCCATTGTTTCTAATCTTTTGTAAGGCAAACTCTGCTAATTCCTCAGTTACCTCAGGAAGTATCCTTTTACCTGAGTTTACAAGAACTATTCTAGTATGGGTTTTTTGGAGATTATGGTAAAAGTGTTTTATTGAATCATGTATAAAGTCATTCAATTCGCCTACAATTTCAACGCCAGAAAAACCACCACCAACTACCACGAAAGTCAACAACCTTTTCCTGAGGTCAATATCTTGGTGTTCAATATCAGCCTGTTCCAACATATTTATCACGTGGTTTCTTAGGACTATGGCGTCACCTAGACTCTTTAGAGTAAATGCTTGTTTAGCGGCTTCATTCATACCATAGAAGTTAGTTTCACTTCCTAATGCTATCACTAGGTAATCATATTTCAATATATGACTACGCCACTCAATAGGATTTGTCTGCTTTCCAATTCTATGGCTTATTATAACCTGTTTAGTGCCCATATCGATTGACTCTACATCGGCTTCATAGAATTTTGCTCTATTGCAAAAGACTCTCAAGGGTGTTACTATATGCCTTGTTTCTATCATTCCTGAAGATATCTCAGGTAGCATCGGTGTAAAGAGGAAAAAGTTGTCTCTACTTACGAGTGTTATGTCTATTCCTATATCATTCTGAAATGCTTTTTGAAGTTGTCGTAAAACCTCAATTCCAGCAAATCCTCCTCCCAAAATCAATATGCGCGTTAATTTAATTGGCTCTTCTCCGTGAACAAGCTCGAGATGTTTTTGGTATGAATCGATTCTAGAAAACGAAATATCACATTTTGAACATCTATACCTACTTCCAAACTTAATTGACAAAATGGATGAAGTTAGTCCTACAATGGTACCGAAAACTAGATGCATAATAACATAGCTTACAATCACCAATGGGAAGCTATACTGAGATGATGTTGTACCGTATTCATCATAGGTTGGAGGCATCATGGTAGCTAGAGTGCGGTTTATCTCGGGTAACAATATAAACAAGTAGACAGGTATGAAAAAAACAATTAGGATTACGGAGCCAGCGAATAACCCATAAAGCAAACCATTTGAAATCTTGCTTATAATCAAGATGCCAGTTTTGTAGAGAAAAATTCCAATGACAACGCCTATAGAAATAGCAGTTATAGTATGAATTGCAACTCCTGCAAAAGCGGCGGCAGAAGAGTAGACCCCTACGACATGACCAAATGCTACCCACGTACCATAATAGGGTATTCCCATTCTAACTTCAAAAGCAGTTGGAATAAGCATAGTTACTGCTCCTAATATTGCTCCTATAACAACGAAGAACACCTCGCGTTTAAGAGAAAAATCTACCCTAATTTCCGTTGCCTTTCTCTTGTTCATAATTAATTAGTTCTGCAGCTCACGCTATAAGATTATACAAAGAAAAGGAGTGTTAGGGACTTGTTAACTTGATAGTCCCTTTCATTGTGTCAGGATGGTACTGGCAATGATACTGATATGCTCCTGTAATTGTTGTAGGGCTAAATGATAACTGACCCCTGGTTAATTACCTAAAAATAAAAAGATACAGATTTGTAGTGGGCCGGAAGGGATTTGAACCCTCGATTCCCGCCATGTCAAGGCGGTGTCTTAACCAGGCTGGACCACCGGCCCGAATATATAATCGGGAATTGACATTGAATTAAGATTATTTCTAGATCTTGAATTCCCCTTATGGGCATTGTATGTGTCATTATATAAACTCCTCTTTATAAAAAAAATTGTCAATTATTTGATATGAAATTGATTTAGTGCTTAGAGAATAGCAGTGAATAGCAGTCGGTAGTAGATGGATAGCAGTGAATAGTACTATTCTTAAATATTTTCCAGCAAAATTACATGAAACTACCATTTAAAATCCATCGACTTTTGTCGGGGGCGTGGAAGCGACCGTAAGCCTAAAAAAACCGACATGCATATTGCACGCCTAATGTCTCAAAGCAACAACAAAGAAGAGCGAATTGCAGAATTACTAAGGCAGAATAAGACTTGGCAATTTATTATGAAGGATCAACACGTAGGGCCCCAAACTATAAAAAAAGTAAAAGATGCCATTACTCCTGTCCCCCGAAGCGAGCGATCCCAAGCCTTCGAAATGTTAGAAAGAGGGAGTACTCTATACGACCTCTCTTTCAATCTTGATATCTCCTCGGAGGCAGCAAAAAAGTATCAGAGGGAATACTTTGAACTAAAAGGCGAAAATGAGTTAGCCAACCACCTCAAAGACAAGGATATATCAAATTTAGTTTCAATTTCCCGAGAGATTAAAGTACGGCATCTGACCGTCGGTCAGATAGAAGCAGCGCTTATATTATATTCGTC
>DASWDL010000040.1:0-5091 GCA_036395315.1 Nitrososphaeraceae archaeon | reverse complement strand
TCATCAAGATCGCCTAGATACTGTGGAAAGCTAGAAACTGGTTTTATTATGGGCCTATTTTGTGATACATTCAATGTAGTTGGTGACGATGATAATGGTTCTTGAAGTTGTTTTTCAGTACCTGAGGATGATCCCACTAGTTCTATAGTCGTAAATAATGCCAATGTATTTCCTTTGTTTAAAATATTTCCAACAAGGTTAGGAATTCCACCTATGTAATTAATTGCAAGATCATTGATATCTGCTGTTATATTCCCTACTACATTTGCACCTAGATTAAAAGAGTCAGACTTTGTTTCACCATTATATATGTAATCGATTAAGACCTTAAAGGATACGGGACTGTTAATCAAGGATTTGGAAGCAAAAACAGTTGTGACAAATTCCTGTGTAGTACCAGCGCCTATTTCACCGAAGTTCCACTTTGAGTTACCAAGAATTTTTACTGAGTCAGAATCTGAATTGAGAGTAACAACGGCATCTGTGATAGGCTTGTTATTACTATTAGTAATATTAAATTTTAGGTCATCCACTTTTCCTCCCACCAAAGATATGCTCTTATCTTTTTTAGGTGTACCACCTACGTCTACGGTATTATCCTTAATTTCATTAGAAACCAGGCTAGGATTATTAAAGTAGTAGTAATCACTTACTTGCGTCAACGAATAAGAGTCGTTTTTGTTATTTTTATCATTATCGTTAGTAACATTACCAAATTTAACTTCATTATTTTTTACTATATTGTTGTTAGGTAATGAAGTCAGGTTTTCTACGGAATTAGATGTAGGAACGGCAGATGAGATACTTAAACCAGATTGCGGAGGAGTAGGCAGAATATGAACACCCATCAATTCGTTTAATGTCTTCCTATTACCATAAGCGTCATTATATGATATACGAAGATCCATATTTTCAAGTATGCTGCCTACAGAATCGCTTGGAAATATTATAGGATCTATTTGTACGCTCCCGCTTGCTGGGATCGTTCCTACATTAAACCTCGTGGTTCCTGCAGTTACCAGTGGAATTACTTCGATCGATTGTTGGACTGTGGCTGAGGAAACATTTTCATCACTGGTAGTCGCAGGGATTACATTATTGTTATCAGCCCCATTCAGCTGATTCCTATGTGTGACATCTACAATGACTCCTGTAGCTACACCGGAGCCTTCATTTTTAATAAGAGTTCTTACAGTATTAGGTTCACCCGGAACTAGACTAACCACGTTTGAAAAGTTTAAAGCTGGTATTGCATCCAAAATAACTTTACCACTTAATTTAAAAGGAATCCTAAGAGTTCGATCTCTTGTATCTTCTTCGTCCTGCTCTGCCACATTAAAGTATTTGATCTTTAGAGATCCACTGTATTCTTTTCCCACGAGAGTACTATTTGAGATATTTATCGGAAAATAAAGGGTAAATGTCTTACCAGCATTGACTATACCATTGAAGCTGGCCATTGCGGTATCGGATTCAGTATTTTTTGGAGTTACAACCGCCTTAAATCCTGATGGAAAATCAAGTGATGCCCTTATGCTTGTTACATCCGAAAATCCTCTATTAATAAGTACAATGGCGAGTATAGAGTCTCCTTCTCCCGGTTCTACCTCCAGTTTTCTTACTGGCGGTATATCCTGTGCTTTTGAGGATTCTGAAGATGTTTCAGCAACCACAGAACCTTGGGCAGTTTGATCTGTGAAAAAGGAATCGATAAATGCAAATCTAGTAGGTCCTTCATTCCCACGTTCCTCCTCATTATCTTCATTGCTTGTAGATGGTTGGGCCGGGGCCGGGGCCGGGGCCGGGGCCGGGGCCGGAGTCGGAGTCGGAGTCGGAGTCGGAGTCGGAGTCGGAGTCGGAGTCGGAGTAGTAACAGTATTTGTAATTATAATGGGTTTCGGTTGTACTAGTTGTATATTGTTATTATCCTTTTCATTCTCAATCGGTTTCCCTTCACCACTAGACTTCTCCTTTTTATGATTTTGGCTTCCTTTATCTCCAATGTACCTCTCATCACTACTGGAATGTTTTTCTTTAAAGTTTGATAACTTATGCTCCTTTGATTTATCATTTTTATTCTGACTGACGCTTTTATCTGCAAAAGTAGAAGAAATTATAGTATCATTAGAGGCAAGGATACCACCAACTATAACCAGACATACGCAAGAGAACATGAATACGAAATTTAAGTGGTTGTTGTTAACATTCGCATTTTTGTTATCTTTACTAGACGACATATTCAATTTCCGGTATTAATTACTTCTTTCTCGATTGTGCCATCTCTGATTTGTATTGACCTATCTGTCATTCGAGCCAACGCAACGTTATGAGTTACCATAATTATAGTTCTTCTAAATTTGTTTGATAACAACTTTAATAAATTGAATACTTCTGTGCCTGCTTTGGTATCCAAGTTTCCAGTAGGTTCATCAGCAAGAATAATAGTAGGATTATTCATTAGAGCTCTTGCAATTGCTACTCTTTGCTGTTCTCCACCACTCAGATTAAATGGCTTAAATTGGGCTTTAGATTTTATTCCCAAAAAATCTAATAACTTTAACGCTCTGTTCCTTCTCGTAGATCTATCCATCCCACTTATTACAGCAGGAAATTCTACATTCTTCTGAACACTTGTTCTATTGATCAAATTATAAGACTGAAAAATAAAACCTATGGACTTGTTTCGCAATGCAGCTACTTGAGAATCATGTAGTAAAAAAATGTCAATCCCGTTGATAAATACTTGACCAGTTGTGGGTCTTTCTAAGGCGCCTATCATATTAAGCAACGTGCTTTTTCCGCTACCCGAGGGACCAACAATGGATACGAATTCACCGGTTCTCACTGTAAAGCTATTATTTTTAACTCCGATTATCCTGCCGGCTGGCGAATCCCAAAATTTTGAAATGTGTCTCACTTCTAACGCAGCTCTACTATGAGTATTATTGGAAGACTTTGAAATACTATTTTGGGCAGGATCTGATTCCAACTCAATATTGTATGAATAATAGACTAAATAAGTTGTTATCCAATTAATGAAATAATCATTTGTAGGGTTTCATTAAGATATCTAATAGAAAAAGTACCATCTAAAACGTTTAATTACCATCTATTTACCAAATCTGATTGGTACATGCGGGGGTTGTAGAGCCTGGCCAAATAACAACAAGATTTGGAAACGCAGGACTTAAGATCTAATAAATTGGGGATCCTGTCCTTTAGGGGTTCGTGGGTTCAAATCCCACCTCCCGCATCCATGTAAACTAGTCATTATATCAGTTTACGAATTCTTGATCTAATTAGTTTTTTAATTAATTTTCAATTAATGTGCTAAATGGTATTCAGGGGTCATTTATGTATCAGCTGTCCTAGTTAAATCAACTTGTTTTGTTTGATATTCATAAAAAGAACAGGATCGCCAGATTGTTAATTAGGATTATTAAGAATCAGCAAAAGAGATAAGCAGACTACATTACCTTTTCAAACAATTTTAGTTCCATTTAGTGGAAATAAATCACAGTATCAAGGTCTATCATGCGCTACAAATGAAAAATAGAAATAATGAATAATTAAATATGAAAAAGAGTACCACTAAGCTATGGAGATAAAAGGATCTTTAGATATAATTTCTAGAACTTATGGAATACTACAAAATAGTGTAAGCAAGTATAAAAAGATCTTAGGTAGACCTCTTACTGCATCAGAAAAAATTCTTGTAGGTCATATTCATAATTCAAATATAAATAGAGAAATTCAATCCGGATCAGACTATATCTTTCTAGATCCAGATAGAGTTGCATTGCAGGATGTAACAGGTCAAATGACACTCTTACAATTCATGCAGTCAGGTCTGAATAGTGTAGTAATTCCGACTACAGTTCATTGTGATCATCTAATTCAGGCAAGAACAGGTGGCGAGGCCGATACAAAATTGGCTCTTTATGAAAATAATGAAGTATACAAGTTCCTCGAATCATCTTCAAGAAAATATGGCATTGGATTCTGGAAACCAGGCTCTGGGATAATTCACCAAGTAGTTCTTGAAAATTATGCCTTTCCAGGTGGTTTGATCATAGGCACTGATTCACATACACCTAATGCAGGCGGTCTTGGAATGATTGCAATAGGAGTTGGTGGTCTTGATGCTGCAGAAGTAATGGCAGGAATGTCCTGGGAACTTTTATATCCAAAACGCATTGGTGTGTTTTTGACTGGTAAACTTAATGGATGGACATCACCAAAGGACATTATACTATATGTAGCTTCCAAACTTACAGTTTACGGAGGAACAAATAGAATAATAGAATACTTTGGTCCTGGATCTAGGACCATTAGCTGTACAGGAAAGGCAACTATTACAAACATGGGGGCAGAAATTGGTGCGACCTGCTCTATATTTTCGTATGATAATAAGATGGAGACTTATCTTCGAGCGACAAAACGTGAAGGGATTGCAGATATAGCGAGTAAGTACAGAGATTTATTTACACTGGATAAGGAAATAGAACAGGAGATTACAAAAGAAAGAGAACAAGCTCAACTTTATTTTGATCAATTGATTGAGATAGACCTTTCTAGTCTTGAACCCTATATAGTTGGTCCGCATACACCTGATTTAGCAAGACCCATATCGAAAATGGCAAGTGAAGTCAATAACAATAATTATCTTGATACAATTTCTGTCGCACTAATCGGAAGCTGTACTAATTCATCATACGAGGATATGTCAAGGGCTTCTGATATTGCTGAACAAGCCAAGTCAAAAGGAGTAAAGGTAAAGGTTCCTCTCCAAATTACCCCAGGATCTCAAATGATTCGCGGCACAATCGAAAGGGACGGACAGATGAAAGCACTAAAGGATATCGGAGCGAATGTACTAGCAAATGCTTGTGGTCCTTGTATTGGACAGTGGAATAGACCCGAGCTTAAGAAAGGTGAACCTAATACCATAGTAACATCTTATAATAGAAATTTTCCGGGTCGAAATGATGGGAGTAGGGAAACAATGAACTTCATTGGTAGCCCGGAATTGGTAATAGCATTAGCTTTAGGTGGTAGGCTTTCGTTTAATCCTTTAATTGACGAATTGAC
>DASWDL010000039.1:0-7496 GCA_036395315.1 Nitrososphaeraceae archaeon | reverse complement strand
TCTTTTCTAACTTCTTCGCTCATTTCCTTTGATTCCTTTATAGAATCGATTGCCTTTAATCTGTAGTATTCTTTGACAGCAGCATCTAGCCTAAGTTTGGTATGGTACACTACTTTACCAAACGAGGTCAACGAGAAGATTCCAAATTTTCTTTTAACAAGTCCGTGTGTCAGTAGTCCTTTTGTCCTTGAATAGTACTGCTTCTTGCTAAAACCATTCATTGATTGTAGACCTTTGCTGCGAATATTTCCACTATCAGCTATGGCACTAAATATTTCCCTTGTCAGATAATAATTCTAAAACATCCGTCACATCTAACACAATGATCAATCTTTTTATGTAAATATTTTATTTATAAGTTGCAGCAGAGATTCCAGAGAAATAAGATCCGATTATGTTATGAAATTAATTTATAACCCCTGGCGGGGTTGAACAATGAACTCATTTCGGAATGCCTGTCCCCCATCAGAATGGAATTTAAAATATTTAATAAGATCTACTTCTTGCGGTTGCCTTTTAGTCTCTGTTAATGCGACTGACAGAATTGCTAATCTTATCCAATTGCTTTTGCATTGCCTTACCACAAGACGCCGACACACGTATCAGTAAGTTCCAGGTCCAAAATATTTAGCTTGATAGGTTTGGAAAGCAATAGACTAGTAAAAGATTTCTACTAACCCTTCACGTTATGAATATTATCGAACTTGCCCTTAGTCTCTGCAAAATGAGCCAGTGTCATTTCAATGCTAGGTCATACCGGGATACTCAGAGGAAAAGATGAATAAGCGAAAGATAGCATTCATAGCAATTGGCACCGCAGCGGCTGTTATTGTAACGTTTGCTTTTATAATTCCCGTTTACAACGGCTACATTGTTGCAAGAGAATTAACGAAATTAATTAAAGGAGAAATCACCGAATTTCAGTACTGTTCGTATCGCGGAAAGGCTGCCGTAGACGACCCATTTTGTAAAGACTTTAACCTTAGATACGGCCCACTTAACATAACGGGAGCCGTCAAGTCTATTTATAGATTATTCAATCACTTAGAAAAACCGTGAATGTACGGCAATTTCTTATTCAGAGCTTTTCTTTTCTCTCGACCTGTAGACACCGTTGTAATAAAAATTCCTCAGCTCAACTAGAGTATTTAGAAGGAGCAAAATATTGTAGCATTTGTAGAAAGTTTATGCTAACCGAAAACACATACTGTTTTTGTTGTGAATACATACTTGCTGATTATACGGTGGAAGAGAACCATCCTAAGGTATCCTACTTCAATGTTAGATGACTAATGTACCTCAAAACTGAAGGTTCATTAGTTTGGTAGACAAATTTATTGTACCGGTAGACAGGGTAGAACAATATCCGTTGCTGGTTTTTGTTCCCACACACCCAGTCTACCAGCTTGATAATGAGTTCACTTTACTAGGCGTATATAGCTGTGTGGTTAAATCCTTTTAGAGTCAACCAGATTAAATCTTATTTCCTCTTGAATTTATATCGTAACCCAAAGTTTAGTTCAATTTTCAAATATTACTTTAGCTAAGATTTAACTAAGGTCATCAGCTCTAGATGGGAGACACAGTAACATCCTACAACTCTCACCTAGAGTTCTTAATTTTATTAGTAAGTTTCAAGCATAAATATACTAATTGCTTACGGATTAATCATACTCTCTAGCTGGGTTGCATATTCATATCTTATATCCTGGACTAAGTAGCTCAGTATGAATGAACTTTATCCTTGTGATTAACAGCATTTTAAAAGTTGGAAATGTTTCTGAGCATTTTTCACACATCCATTTATCTCTAGATGCTTCTCCATAAGTTATATTCCTACCATCCCTGGTTTCATATTTTCTAGTCTTGAAATTATAATTAGCACCATTAAAGTTAATCTGATATTTCTTTGTCTTACCCAGCATGACTTATCTATAACATAATCATTATTTTAGAGATACAGATATGGTCCTTGGCTTCGGCAACAAGAATGATGAAAATTCAGTAGAAAAGGCGGTGGCAGAGGGAGTGTTTCATTATGTGGGAGGTCATATGGCATATCCAAAAGAGGCACGAACCTGGATAAGATTTTATGAAGATAGATTTGAGATAGACTGCTATCATCTTAAGATTCCCTATTCCAATATTAACAAAATCAGCAATACTAACGAAATGAGAAGAGATAGCTCACGCCTTGTGGCAGGGGTAATACTTCTTCCTTTAGCGTTATTGTATTTAATAAAGAAAAAATACAACTATACCATCATTGAATATTTTGATGGAGACTTTAATCAAACAATAGTAATTGATTTGAACAATGGAGTGATACGTGGGGCACAGAAGTTTATTTATGACAAAATGGTAGAATATAGAAGGTCTAAGGTAAACCCAAAATCTGAGCAAGAAGTAAAAAAATCTGAGGGTTCGGGTCAGAGGACTGGGTCTCCAATAAAGTTCTAGGCTAATCACTTCCTCCTCGACTTGTATCCTAATCTAGTATTACAACATAAACATTTGATATCTCCAGTCATGAAGAAGCATTGACAGGTGGAACAGTAACGAACTCCATTACTATAAGCTCCATTGCCGAAACCTATAATTTTACAAAAGTCAGTGCATTTCATTAGAGCTGAGCTTAAATTCAATTTTCAGATATAACGAACAGCGCTTCCTAGGAGAGGGAGAGCGGTCCTGTTAAGAATTTTGGTATGTATCATTTTTCCAATTTCCCTTTATAGGTGGGAAAAACACATAATTGCAATGTTCTATAAGAAAATCCTAACACTTGCATTAGTCTCTTGTCTGACCATTTGCATAGCAGGTAACGCAAATGCTTTCAAAATTAATACTGTAACTATCGAACCTCCCAATGGTGTTTCTGATTTTGATTTAGACTATTACATCATTTTCGGTGATGATGGGGTTGGAACGGTGTATCATAGCACATAAGCTACACAAGATACTCTGAAGGTCCACAGGGGTGATTATTTGTCCGGGGATATTCATCCACAGGATGACGAAGCAAGTTCACTGAAGGCATTCTTTACAAAGAGCTTTAAGGTTAAGTCACACAGTCTGACTTTCGACAAAAAATATTACCTGGAGAACCGGCACTGTGCTGGAGGGAATATTCATTGTAATGTATTTCATGGCAATGTTCCAAGCAATATTAAAAAAGGAAATTGGCAGTTTTTCGTTTTTACATCCGATGAGGAACTATACAGATACTACATCACAAAGGCAACAGTGAAGTGATAGAGCTATGAGTTTAAATGGTGATAATTTGGAGTTTGTATGTAATTGAATTAGTTCATAGGGGTGGCTATCATAGGACTAGGTCTTATATTATTTTTAAAGTCAGTATATGGTCTAGCCGGGTCACTAAATGAGTTACAAAGTCAAGTAACGAATGAAACTGGATACAGAGGTGAATTAGAGGGTTACATAACTTTACATAATCTAACTTTTGGAATATAAAAAGGAACTCAACTATCGATGTCGGACTTCAGTGTATCTGATTTAGAACAGTTTGTAAAATCACATATGAAGCATTGTCAACCAAATGCAAATGCAACTCTGTTAGCTGAGTATAAACGGACTTTAGGTGCTGAGTGGATGATGGCTTTAGATAATAAACTCATGTATGGTGATTGCTGATATGACTATTAAAGTCCAAAGGGAAACAGGACCGTAGCCATAACTATACTGCTGTACCCTTGTTATAACTTCATAATCATAATTCATTAATTTTAGTCTCTTTATAATACCTAGAAATCTTGTTCTATTGGCTTAGGTAACATAGTTACTCAGAGAATATATTCTTCTTCTCTGTTATTCATATTCTGGCCTTATTTTGCAAGATAAATTATATCTGGATAGATCAGTGAACACTAGAGTTCGAGTTGGCAAATTGTCTTTGGAAAGAGTCGATTTCCACTAAGAGGGCTTAGGTGGAAACAAGGTGAGTCCTTCCCTCAGACAAGTCATGAGCTCAAATCATTTATTATACTTTTGGAGAGCTGCAATATAACTATGAATACCACTTACATTAATCGATTGGGGAACGCTCCCACTGACGAGAAAGACTGGATATCTCGATATTGATTATTTGTTGGAAAAATAGGATGGATTCCAATCAATATACACTTTAGTTTCGCCATTATTTTTATTCTTATTACCTACAGTCTATCAAATGTATTTTTTCCGAGAACATATCCAGGTTTAGCCCCGCTAATGTATGTCACAATGGGGTTGACGGGAGCATTTATTTCACTGTTTTCCTTGCTCATTCATGAACTTGGTCATTCGGCTGTAGCTAAAAAGTATGGAGTAAGATTTGAAAGGATAATACTCTTTGCTCTGGGGGGATTAGCATTGAGTTCCTACGAAATAAGGGTTCCTAAAAATGAGATTCATATGGCATTTGCTGGCCCTTGGATTAGTTTTATTATTTCTGGGATGTCATTCGCATTTTGGTTGATAATATTCCAAAGCCGCGCATTTGACTTGCAAAATTCACCTTTCGCTGGAATACTTTTCTATAGCACACTCATCAACGTAGCCATAGGGACATTTAATCTACTACCAATCTTCCCTTCTGACGGTGGTAGAATATTGAGGGCCATTATGTCTACACGCATGCACGATCATAGTAAGGGAACAAAGGCTGCGATACGGATAGGAATGATTATTTCACTTTGCCTTGTATTGGCAGGCATTATCATAGGAATGACGTATTCATTTCTGAGTGGACTCTGGTTAATGATTCTTGCTTTCTTTTTGCTAAGAGGATCCAAGTGGTACTACCGACAATATGAAGAATTATCTCGCGATCGTGTACTGTAGTTCTCTATGTAGGACCATACCAAATGACTGATACGTCATGTTTACACATGATGCACTACAATTTATCGTCAATGATAGAATTCTATTCAACATATTTTGTAGATTTCTTCTTTACGTGATTGCTGCGTCGAAATTGTCAAGACATGAGTATTAATGACTATAAAGCCTTTGGAATTCTTTTGGAATTATTTTTTGTTCATGCCTCTCTACGTGTAATTAAGTAAAAACTTGCAGATTGATATGAATTCAACCCTGAGCAGAAGTACTACTAGCTGCATCGTAAAATTTTTGAGCATTCTCAAGGTCCCCCAATTCTTCTAACGCGAAACCCTTATTCATCAATATTTGGATATTTCCCGGATCAATTTTCAACCCTCTGTCAAAAAAAGGAATTGCTTTCTCGTAGTTCCCCATGGAAACTTGTATACAACCCTTGCCATTGATTGCATCAACATTATTCGGGTCAATTTTCAAAATCTCATCGTAACATTGTTCGGCTTGCGCATACTCCTGTAGATTCATGTGTGCAAAAGCCTTATCGCACCAGGCACCTATATTGCTCGTCGAAAGTCTCAAACATTCGTCATAACATGAAATTGCATCTTTTAATCTGTTCAATCTTTTGAAGACGAGGCCTTTGTTGTGCCAGAGTTTGGGATTACTCGGATCCAGCTCTGTTGCTTTATCATAACATCTCTTAGCTTCATTCACATTATCTACGTTATCGTAAACCGCACCAAGATTAATCCACGCCTCCACTACATCAGGATAAACCTTTGTTGCATATAGAAGATATTTCATGGCATCTTCAAATCTCCCCAATTGACCTAATACCTTGCCTAAGTTGATAAGGGCTCCAAGGTTTTCTGGATCGACCTCCAATGTTTTTTCATAATACTTTCTAGCCTTGTCAGGCTTCCCCTGTCTATCTAACGAATATGCCATATTAATCCAATATTCAGTCTCTTTTTTTTCTCCTTTGTTCAATATATTGCCTTATTTTACAATACCATCCATCACAATTATACTTAATATTATAAGATGATTGGCAAGAAGCTAAGTATTTAAACTATCCTATGATCCACCCCGAGCAAGTTTATCGACCGTATGCATCAGACAATGTTTAGTGACATCACTGAAGGGAAAAAATTGGTAAAATTAAGTTGAGTGCCACCTTATTTTTGAAATTTAAGTCTGCCAAAAGGCTTTTAAGGTTTGTTTTCAATTTCTGTGTATGGGACGATCATTCGAAGAGTGGTGGAGCACAGTTCCACTAGATTTGAAACAAAAGGCTCGCCAAGGTGATGAAGCAAACAAGCCATTATTAAACCAAATTAACTATGTTCTACTGCACCTTCATTTATCAGGGAAGCACGATGCCAAGCCTACACATGAAGAGCTAAAAGATTGGCTTCATAGCGGTCAAGTAGACGTATTAAGAATGGAAAAGAAAAAGTAATAAAAATTGTATACTTAGCCTTATTTTTCTTTTGGCTTGATTTTTTTATTCAGCATCTAAACTCATTTAGTCTGTCTTCCCATCTTTGGTCGAGTCTCTGAAATTAGAGTACCCCTTTTCCCTTTCTAGTATTAAAACAAGAATATGTAAAGATGCGTAAGAAGTTAACTGCATTAAGACATTCTATCGTAATTCCAAAGCATTTTTAACTGAATTTGTCTTTAACTGTTATCGGAGGATAGTTAATCCAATTGTTCGGCTTAAGTCAGGCACCTAACATAGAGAATAGGTTAAACAATGAAAAAGAATTCTGAAGCTGCCAAAATTCTTAGAGAAATAGCTTTCATTTTGCAGACAGAGGAGGAGAAGGATAGCGAACCTAATGTGATCTTTAAAATAAGATCATATAATAGGGCTGCCGAAGAAATACAAAATTTATCTTCAGATATAAGCGACATATACGAAGAGGAAAAACTAAAGGGATTGCTAAAAATACCATCAATTGGAAAGGCTATAGCCACAAAACTTGAGGAGTTTCTCACAACAGGAACGATACATTATTATGAAGAGCTAAAAGAGAAGTTGCCAGTAGATGTCAGCCAATTCTTCGGGCTGGAGGGAATTGGGCCAAAAACAATCAAGACACTGTATGCTAGTCTCGGAGTCAAGAGTATCGCTGATTTGGAAAAGGCTGCACTAGAAGGCAAGATCAGAAAGGTTCCTGGATTTTCTCAAAGGAAAGAAGAATTAATTTCTAAGAAGATTCAATTCTTTAGAAAAGGCGGAGGACGACTGCTAATTGGAGAGGTCTATCCTTTGGTAAAGCGAATAGAGGATAGACTCTTAGGCTTTACTGGAGTAAAACAAGCAGTAGCTGTAGGTTCATTTAGACGCATGAAGGAAACTATAGGAGATATTGATTATTTGGTCTCTGCTATGTCTGAAAGAGAAGGAGATAATATAATTCATTTTTTTGTAAACATGCCCGAAGTTAAAGAAGTAAGGGGGAGAGGATCAACCAAAGCGTTTGTAAAACTAAACAATGGAATTGATGCAGATTTACTCGTAGTACCTAAAGAGAGTTTTGGTGCGGCAATGCAGTATTTTACTGGCAGCAAGGAACATGGCGTAGCTATGAGAAAAATAGCAATATCTAAAGGGCTTCGTTTAAATGAGTGGGGAGTTTTTGACA
>DASWDL010000038.1:0-11180 GCA_036395315.1 Nitrososphaeraceae archaeon | reverse complement strand
CATTTCGCAATATCTGATTGAAAACGCTAGGACCCCTGTCCATCATGAACAATTTTTTCTTGTAATCTAACTCAGATTCAGACTTGGCAATTATAACATCTAGCTCTATTGAACGCATTATGTTATCGCTATCCTTTCTTTCTTCATTATCACGTATCTCTCTGAATTTTTCATTTAGTAAACTAAATTTTTCAGGCGATATGTAGGAGGCTTCCCATACATTTGCGTATTTTGCTGCTATAGCCATCATTTTCTCGCCTTTCGCCGCTACTGTAATTGGAATTGTCTTATTGTTCTTCTTCATAGTACCACCATTTATCTTAAAATTTTTGCCGTCAAAGAAAACAGGTTTACCACTCCAGAATTTTTGAAGGATTTGAAGGCCTTCCTCTAGGATATTTAGACGCTCATTAATTTTTGGATAAGGTATACCGAAAGGATCCCACCACTGAGATGCATATTGCAGTGTTGCGCCAGACCCTGTTCGAAATTCAAGTCTTCCATCAGATACTTCCTGAAAGGTTAGAGCAGTCTTTGCAAGAAGTGCTATGCTTCTATATTGTGGAAATAGATAGGTAATGACAGGTCCTAGCTTTATTTTGCTCGTAAATGCTGCCAAGTTAGCTATCGTAGTCCAACAATCCATATCAATTTCTGCCAGAGATTCTCCATAATAGAATCCGTAATAGCCTAGATTTTCTGCCTCGACGCAAGTTTTTCTTATATCCTCATAAGAGGTTCCCCATACTTCCAGACAAAATCGCATATGTAATTTGAGTAATATCAATCCGTACGCTATAAAAATAAATTTGAAGTTGCAATGACGTTGGAAGAATGGATCTTCAAGAAGTTGGGACCTGCAAAAATGACAAGTGCGAGTTTTTTCTTTTTTGTAGATTTAGTTTAGTTTAACTCCTACAGTTTTTATGAGTCTGCTTTTGTTGATCATTACATATAATTGAGTAAAACGCAGGAAAGGGAATTTGAATGGTACTTGCGAGATCATCTATTTAGAAGCATGAATAAGGGAGTTCTTAAATTCGAGGAAGACTCAATGCCGAGAACTATGATAGATTCGTACTTGAGATATCGGGATTCGAACATTGACGAAATTTCAATGGTTCTCCATCCAGTTGTAGATTATCTTGTTACAAGGAAAGTCCTCAAACGCAATCAGAAAACTCTCGAATTGGCTGGAAATATAGTTAGAAAGCGGTGCGGGAAGTGCTTTTATGTCTGTTATATTTCTGAAAATGAGCCTGTGGTATGTTTTAGATGTTCCGATAATAATTTACAAGATTTCCCTAAGAAAAATAATGGCGCTAAAATAGAAACCAAGAAATAGAAAAATAGTAACGACCTGAACGTTGACGGTCATATATAATCGATGATTTGTAATTCTCCATTTCAGTTCATAACCTCTAAAATCTTTATATCCGCAATGTGCAGAATTGCCACAATTACGAAGCTTTAGTGATTTTAATTCGCATTTTCTATATTGAAACTCATATATATGTAACCAGAGGCTATCTTCCCTGAAAGAAAATGTCTGCTTTATCTAATCGAAAATTTAATGAGGAAATGCTTCTGTTTGTTGGGAAAAAAGTCTCTGTCGAGACATCTGATCAAAAAAATTATGACGGAGTAATGGCAGCTATTGACGAAAAGCTTGACGTAGTTTTGGACAACGTTGAAGGACGAGGAATACTGAAGTTAATAATCAATGGTTCGTTTGTAAAGGAAGTAAAGCTTCTCGAGAAACCTTTTGATTTGAGAGGGCTTTCTGATAGGCTAGCGAGAGTTTTTCCTGGCCTTGTTAAAATCAGAGATGATGTCGGAGCAATAATCGTAATGGACAAAATCAAAGTTACTCAGGCAGGAGTCGAGGAAGGAATAGGACTTGCTGCAGATCGTGTAAAGGCCGTTTACGATGAGTTTATGCGGGATTCAAAAAAATAGGTCTCGGTTAGAATAGCGCTAATTTCAAATTTGAATTTAAAATAAAGAATATTATCCTGAGTAGTTCTCGATAAATCTCAGTATCGACCAATGATTGACCCGAAGAGTATGGATCATTAATCAAGGTTCAGGATTTTCAGCATTATTCAAATGTAATAATCCAAAAAAATATTCAACTGCCCTACCTTTCAAATTTGTTCATTCAATAATCAAATTTCTGCCTATCCCAAATGTGGATATCAAGAATTAATTAGCGGGCTAAATCTTCCTCTACCCTAGCGATAGGATCATGCTTTCATCTGCTGTAGCTGCTGTTGTCAAGTTTGATTCAAAGGGGATCGAATATGACCTTTGAAATCAAGTATTCTGACTTAGCTGGGCGCATAGGAAAACTTGCAACTCCAAAGGGAGAAATTGAAACACCAGCCTTTATTCCAGTAGTTCATCCCGTTAAGCAGTCCATCAGTCCGCAGTTTTTGAAAAGTCTTGGATTTGATGCCATAATAACTAACGCGTATATTGCTCTTGGACATTACGGGAAAGAAGCGGTAAAAAAAGGCATACACGAAATTGTAGGTTTTGATGGTGCCATTATGACTGATTCTGGTGGGTATCAAGTTCTTGAATATGGTTCGATAGAAGTTGGCGCTTCCGACATTGCCGAATTTGAGAGGGATATCAAAAGCGATATTTGTGTGCCACTAGATAAGCCTACAGGATACGGACTTGATCATCAGACTGCAAATAGTTATGTGGAAGAAACGATTCGAAATGCAAAAAAAACTATAGAAATTATCGGGGAACCAAACAAGAATAGTGCTAATAGCCCTTTATGGCTTGGACCTGTTCAGGGTGCAGAACACATAGACCTCGTTCAAAAGTCCGCTACTTTACTGGATGAGATGGGCTATCAAATGTTTGCGCTGGGAAGTCCTGTTCAATTAATGGAGGCGTACGAATTTGCGATCCTAGCAGATATTATAGCTACGCTCAAGAGAACTATACCAACCAAGCCTATTCACCTTTTTGGTGCCGGTCATCCTCTTACCATACCCTTAGCGATTTCACTGGGGTGCGATACTTTTGACTCCGCATCTTATGTTTTGTATGCAAGGGATAACAGGTACATGCATCAAAATGGTACTTTAAGATTGGAAGATTTGACCTATTTTTCTTGCCAGTGTCCCGTCTGCACATCGTTCACAGTTAAAGAGCTACAAGAAATGGAAAGAGAGACTCGAATCAATGAGCTAGCGAAACATAATCTCTATGTTTTAAGAGCTGAAGTTTTGGCAGTAAAACAGGCAATTCGAGACGGTAGATTGTGGGAGTATGTTACTCAAAAGTCTCAAGCCCATCCAAAGTTGAGAGAAGCTATCTTGAACTTTCCAAACTACGAGTTTCTAGAATTAGGAACACCTATTTTTAAAAAGAAGGCAATCTATTTTTATGAACCACTAGATCAGTACAGACCTGAAGCCCGGCGATTTAGAAGTATGATTCTTCGCTTTAAGACACGTAAGGAAGGAAATCTTATTCTGTTCCCAGAAGGTCAGGTGGCTCCTTTCTTCAGCTCTAAAGCATTCCACAAGCTCTCGGTGAAATTTCCTAATGACCAGATATGTACCTATAATCCTTACATCGGAATAATCCCCGCAGAAGTATCTGACATTTTCCCTGCGGCTCACAAGATAACAACAAAGGATAAGGAACCTGTATACGCGAGCGATGATTTTCCTACATTTAGAGATTCATTCGCCAACTTTATTGAATCCAGCGATTTCAAAAATATCATAGTAGTTGCCGACACTTTCATGAAAACAATTGTCAGAGATTACAAACCTGACAATAATGCAGTGTCGATTACAGTTATGGACTATCACCACAAAGTAATAGAGACTATGTAATTAAGGGTAGAAGTGGAAGTGGGAGTAGCAGGTGCCCACACAAAATAGAAATGAAAACGGACGATCATTGATTCATTGGTTAACCACAGATACCCATGAAAGGGTAATAAAGGAACAAAAATACACGACGTACAATTTAGCTGGTAATAAGCTGGCGATACATTCCCATTAAGAATGCCGAATTTTTAGGTAGTTTTACCTTCAGAGGAGTTCTCTTGGTGTAAAGTAGATATACCTATCATAGTTATTATCCGTGATAAATTGGAAGGATTGGAAAATGCCCGTTGACTACGAGTTTCTTTACTCTTTCAGCGAACAACTTCTTCACTTTCAGGCGTCCATTAGATGGGTAGGCATTGCAAATAAATATGGAGTTTTGCTAGCTGTTGAGCAGAGAGAAAATTTAAAACCACTCATGACTGAAGAGGAAAGTGAAGACTATGCCGCTAGCGCGGTAAAAAGATATACATCGAGATTAAAATACCAGACAAAAATTGGAACCCTGGAATATGCATTTGGAAGATATGAGAAGATAAGTAGAGTAACAATCCCAATAAATCAAGATTATTACCTGCTATTTACTCTTGATGCAGATGAAAAGAACTACGACGATCTAATTATGAAGAAAATAATACCACTTGTTGGTAAATACAAGGATAAATTCCAATTTGAAGAAGAGTAAAATATCAATCATTAGATAGGGTACAAACTAGTCTTTTTGGTCAGAATTGCATTATTTTTATGTTTATTATCTTATTTTCTTAACTAATCTCTTACGAATCTCTTGTAAATTGATAGGGCATCCTCTTCATTTTTTGCACCCACTATTGTTGCTGCACCAGTTGTCATAAAGCTCACCGACAGCTGCTCGCGTTCGGAGCCGTTACTTATGGCAGTTATACCTAATTCCCCACGATTCTTTACCGTATACCCTAGCTGTTCAGCATTTTTCTCAACTCCCAGTAAACTAAGCGGATTAGTAACATCTGCCGGAGTAACTGTGTATGTTCTTTTCCCCCGATCTCTACCACACAATTCTTCTATTATGAGTTCTTGATTTTGTACTTGAATTTGACTTTGATCTTGCTTCTGGTTTACACGTTCTTCTAAATTTCGCTTTGGACCACAGGACGGACATCCATCTTGTCGATACATCTGAATCTTGTCAAATGAGAGGTCATTCAGGTCAATGTACATAAGCCTATTTACGAGAGTAGGTTTTTGTCCAGTAACAATTTTTACAACTTCGGAAACCTGGATTCCACCTACCAAGTATAATATTGATGGATGCACTCCCTCTGTGCTGCATGTTGGCATATCATCTTCTGCTAATGCTGGGAACATGCATCTCAAGCATGCTGATTCGTTTGGTATTATAGTGCACACAGATCCTAACATTCCTAGAGCACCAGCGTAGATGAGAGGAATACTAAGACGGATACAAGCATCGTTCAGGGCATAACGAGCGTCAATACTATCTAACGCATCTACCACAATATCAAAACCTTCTATTATCTTTTCAGCGGTATATTTCGTAACTGAAATAGGTAATGCTTCGATCTCTACATTGGGATTGATCTGTATTAATCGGTCCCTCGCTGCCTCTACCTTTACGCGACCTATATCCGCGTCGGTGTAAATATGCTGACGGTGTAAATTAGAAATCTCAATTACATCTCTATCAACTATCTTTATCTTTCCAATCCCCATGGCGGCAAGCTGAGTGACTACGGGATTTCCTATTCCTCCTACTCCTACTACACATATTTTTGCTTTTCTAATTTTTTCCATCCCGACGAAACCGATCTCCTCGAGCATTATTTGCCTTGAATATCGCTGTAAATCTTCAGTCTTGAGATCTGAACCACCTGCTACTGCTGGGAGTATGTAGACAGAATCTCCTTCATTCAAAATTGTAGCCATGCCATCGTCGCTAAACCGCATATTCTTGCCGTTGATGTAAATATTAATGAGAGATCGAGGTTTTCCATTCAGATCAAATACTCTTCTTTTGAAGTCTTCGCCCATGTGTTCAGACACCTTGGAAAATGCATCCTGAAGGTTTGTAGCATCTAGTGGAATCTTTTTCTCGCCTGCGCCTTTTGTAAGTACGGAAGGAACTACAAATTCAATTTTGGCCAACTTTTGTCACCGATCTATTTAACCACAAATACCCAATACAAGGATTATGTAATCATTGCCGAAACTAACTGCACGTCTGGTTTTACTATGTTCAGCTTTGGAAGGGCATCCACTATGGCCTCGGTACTCTTTAAGCCGTTCCCAGTAACGTAACAAGTCACTGTTTCGTCTTTCTGTATAACTCCGTCTTCTACTAACTTCTTGAGGACTGCTATCGACACACCACCAGCTGGCTCAGTAAAGATCCCCTCAGTCTTGGCAAGTGTAAGAATACCTTCTACTATTTCTGCATCAGTCGCTTCTTCGGCGAAGCCTTCGTACTGCTTCAATCTCCTCAGGACGTACATCCCGTCTCCAGGATCACCTATAGCTAAACTTTTTGCTATAGTCTCTGGCCTTTCTACAGGTTTAACATCAGAATCGTTTCTCTTAAAAGCGTCAACTATTGGAGCGCACCCATGAGGCTGTGCAGCAGTAATATGCAATTTGGAAATGTCTTCCACAAAACCAATTTTGTGTAGTTCCTCAAATCCCTTACAAATGGCATTTAACATAGCTCCGCTACCTACCGGTACTATCAAATGGTCTGGTACTTCCCAATTCAGTTGTTCAGCTACTTCAAAAGCTAATGTCTTTGAACCTTCTACGTAATAGGGTCTCATATTGATATTAACAATTCCAATGCCTTTTGAATCTCCAATTATTGAAGCAACCCTGTTTGCGTCATCATAAGTTCCTTGTACAGCAACGAATTCGGCCCCGTAAGATAGTGCTTGTGCTATCTTGACGTGCTCTATATCGGATGGAGCAAAAATATAGCAAGGCAATTGGGCCTTAGCAGCGTGGGCTGCAGTTGCAGAAGCTAGGTTGCCCGTGGATGCACAGCCCACAGCCCTTAACTTTGTTTCCCTAGCCCTAGAAACAGCAACGCCGGCAGGTCTATCCTTAAAGGAAAAAGTTGGATTGACCGAATCGTTCTTTATGAACAGATTCTTTAATCCCCCAATTTGCTCACCGAGCTGATCGGCCTTTTGCAGAGGCGTAAAGCCCGCATAAAGATTGACTATATTACTTTTATCGGAAATGGGGAGAAGCTCGAAATAGCGCCAATATGACTTCTCTTGCCTGGATGCAAGAATTTGTTTATTGAAATCGGGTGAAAAATTGTATACTACATCTAGCGGCCCAAAACATTCCTCACAAATATACTTGAATTGTGGCTCGTATTCAGCAGCACACTCTCTACACTTTAATGATTTGATTGCTCCCATGGGTTATAATCAACACTCACTCGTTTATGCTAATAAATAAGACTCGCTAATAGGAAGTTAAGTAATACTTAACTTTTGGAAGGTCAAAAATTCATATGACTGAACAACAATCCTTAATAGAAATATTTCGTTACAATTTAAGGATCGAATTATTGTAAATTACCCGCCCAAAATTGCTATATATCATATTACTAGCTTGTTGTGAAAGCAGGATCTGTTACCGGTATGACAAGCAGGTTTGCTAGAATCAACCAGATAAACTAGGGCATCAGAATCACAGTCTACGAGAATCTCCTTTACAGGTTGTATGTTTCCTGATTCCTCTCCTTTCATCCATAACCTATTGTGTGAAGTTCTCCAGAACCACGCGTTACCAGTCCGAAGAGTATTTTCAATAGCTACTTTATTTGCATAAGCAAGCATCAAAACATCCTTTGTCTTTTGGTCTTGTACTATAACTGGAACAAGCCCCTTGCGCTTTGCAAAGTCAAGATCAGCTAGTGTTTTGCCTTGATTCTTCATGTATCTTGTATCTCATGTCCCTGTTAACATAATTATAATGTTTGTACAATTTTGAGAAAATCTGAAATCTAATAAGCATAAATAAGGTTTGTTCCGTTATAAAATGAACTAGGTAGAATGTATATGAACAGTAGATTTGACCATAATCGATACTATAAAATTTCAGTATCTCTTCTCATTATTAGCTCCTTAATCATTATCGGTATCAAGGGGCCTGCCTATGCGCAGCAAGGAAAAGAAATTATTATTTCCCTTAATTCAGCTTATTTTACTTCTCTCTCTGGCGGGGGCAATCACCAGGTCAAAGTCGTTGCTAATTACAATGTTTCCAATTCTTCTGTGATAGGCCAGAAGATAAATGCCGTAATGAAGGTTTACTCAGTAAATGGAACATTACTAAAGACTACCTCTTTCCCCGTCGGATTCACAGTCAACAAGACTGGCACTCAGCAACTCTTGACCAATTTGCCCAATTCAACTTCACACAATATTACTGCAGTAGCTACCTTTACGAACTTGCCCAAGACACTGGCATTGTCTAATCCTCTTAAAGTCCCTCTCAACTTAGGACAATCACTCAAAGGTTGAAGAAAAATAGAAAGGATCAGTGTCTTTAAGTCCGCAAGTACGTGAGAAGTTTTAGATTCGCCAGAAGAACTGGTAGGACATAACTTTTAGAATCTGGGCTGTGAATATCGTATTCTGAAAGCATGATTCTAATAGTGCAATCGAGAATGCTCTATGTAAAAACTCTCGTCCTCGTTAAGAATGATCTCCTTGTGGCATTGTTCACACAATAGATACTTGTCAGATTTTAGCTCAGCCCTGCAAATCCTGCAGTACTTTTTCACATCATCTTATTAGACTAAGGCCCTTTTAAGAATTTGTACTTCTGGTAACTTTCTATCCTAAAGACTTGAGCTGATGGAAATAAATCGTTATATATATCCAATAATATGAATTGGAAAATTAGTTAAAGTGACTACATATCTTGACCGTCGGTTTTGCTTGCTTTTGAAACATGAAGTCTTACAGATTAGTGCCAGTCTCCAAGAGCCCAAGCAAACATTGATAGGTTCGAATATTACTGACTTTGAGTTAGAATGATTATACTATAATTTCAAGTTCTGATCCTTACAGAATAAAATAGTTTAATTAAGTAACAATGTCTTTTAATAGCTGATAAATACGAACAGTCTTGTGCAAATAACAAATAAGACTAGAAGCAATAGGTGTTTCAATGAGATTACGTATAATTTTAGAACAAAAATGTTTGAGAGCAAAGATACCTCTTACTCAAGCTACAGTCAAGCAAGCTCGAGCAGGTGGAAATGTGACAAATGTAGTAATATGTTTCCAACATTCAAAGAGCTCAAGAAGCACAAAAATGATCTACACTCCTACTAGAAGAATTGGATTTGCATCATTACTTTTAAATTTTATAAATCATACATATTGATTGATGATACTGCAAATGGAAACAGTGTCTTGGGATGCTACTTCAAGTAGATGGTAATTAATAACCCCCATTATCATTTTCATCATTAATTATCCTATTATATGGATTGCACTATAAACAATTACTAATGAGACAGTGCTCCAATTAATATAAAAAATATATAAAATAAAATGGTCACTTTTTCAGAACTGAGATTTTTGGTTAAAAAATATTATTTTAGCAGTTCATGGAGGATAACTTTTGCTATCTTTGTTTTAACTACCGTTGCATCCTTGTTTTCAAGTAATATCCTATACGCAAGCACTTTGAATAATTTGTCTTCCAATAGCGGAGAACTACTTGATAAATCATCCATTCGCCATTTACCAGACTTTAATTTTGTTTCAGCTGGGGATTTCGGCTGTGGAGACATTGCCAATCAGACTGTCAATAGGATGCTAGAAAAGAAGCCCGAATTAGTAATAGCAACAGGTGATCTTTCCTATTCCAAAAGCGCTGATTGTTGGTTCAATGTTGTTTCTCCTTTAGATACCGACGGACGATTGAAGATCGCAATTGGCGAGCATGATATAGACGATAATCTCGACAACCTTACACGCTTCAATCAATATATGAGACACTTTAATCTTACCAAGCCATATTATTCATTTAATTATCAGAACGCTCACTTTTTGGCAATGGCAACAGCAAAAAATGAAGCTTTTCCATATGCTAATGACTCCGAACAGTATAGGTTTGTTAACGAAGATTTAAAAAATGCATCGGAAAATAAGGATATCGAGTGGATTATCGTATATTCGTTTAGGCCTTTCTATTCATCTAATACAACACATCCAGGGCTGGACGAATTGCAAGACATTTACCACCCATTGTTTGATAAATATGGTGTAGATTTAGTATTACAAGGTCACAATCATAATTACCAAAGAACTTTTCCTCTCAAATATAACGTTAAATCAGGTGATGACCCTATAATCACAGATAAACACACTCGTGAATACAGTTCTGATCCAGAGGGGCCAATATTTGTAACAGTCGGAACAGGTGGTGAAGACCTTTATAATTTCACAGGTAGCAAGCCTTATATTTTTGAACAATTTCAGCGACATGGTTTCCTGAACGTCGATATAACTAATAATGGTAACAACCTTACTGCAACTTTTTACGAAAATAGAGATATGACAGGAAAAGATCATTTCTCCATTTTAAAGCAAGCAAAAATTAAGTAATGAATAATAATACCTCCTAAGATTCAATAAGGAGGTCCAACTAGCGAAATTAAAAGTATGTTTCCTCAATAAAATCACACTTTTGGTTCTAAATGAGATTGGTCATAATAAGATAAGTAAGATTTTAATGAAGTTACTAATATTATGAATCTAATAATTACAAAATCAATTGGCTAATTAGTATGCATTGCTTTCGTTTATAAATTGGAGAAGCTCCTTACATGAATTGAAACAATTCTGGTAGTCGATCAATTTATCCGAAAGGATTACCCACAGAATTAGTTGTGCTAGGACCTTTATTTGTTTGAGGTATTGTAGATGATTTCTTATTGTTATCGTTTGCGGTTGCACTGATATTCCCTGCAGAAGCTTGATCTGGCTTTGCGACAACATTATTGTTATTTGAATTTTGTTTGCTTGTGGTTTCAGTAGAGGAAAGAGAGCTGGACGGTACTATTTTGAATATTTTACCGAGTCCAATCGAAACAACATAGAGATAACCATCAGGACCTACCTTCAGATCAGTTATCCCCCCAAATTCATCTCCGAATAATATTTGATCAATTCCATCCATATTGGCATTCTTTATCAGTTTACTTGCTAATGGTCCGTCGAGTACAAGATGTGTTCTCTCCTGATTGAGGTCAAAGTGGTATATTCTTCCGTTATGGACATCACCAACGAACATATC
>DASWDL010000037.1:0-2609 GCA_036395315.1 Nitrososphaeraceae archaeon | reverse complement strand
GTATAGACAAAGTAACTATGGCTCACATCCATAATGCCAAGGCTGGAGAAAATGGTGATCCAGTTGCTATGCTCCAGATTGCAAAGTCAGGAGGGCCAACTTTGGCAGAAGGTAACATTACCGCATCTGATCTGATGGGTTCACTTGCAGGAAAGAGTATTTCTGATCTTGTAGCCAAAATGCAAAGTGGAGAAACGTATGTTAATGTGCATACAGATGCCAATCCTAATGGAGAGATCAGAGGACAGATAGAAATGGCAAATGCAACTACAATGGCGTCTAACTCTTCAATGATTGGAAAATAAAAGAGAAAAATTAGATCTTAATCTCTTTTTCTTTTTTTAACCAAATTGCATTAAGAGCACAAAACGCTAATGTAAGAGGTATGGTACTGGTTAACTCTTCAAACGTCAAACGCATGAATTTAATTTCTGCAAGCAATACCAAGCCCCCTCCTAGATGTTCCTCCAATTTAGTTATAATATTATCTGCGTCAGCCTTTGATTTACTAAAATTAAAAGCCTTCTCTTTAGAATCAAAGACTTCTCAACCTCGGTGCTATGTAATGATTCGAACTCGGAAAACCCAGACTTTCAATTATTGTAAGGAAGGAGTCAGTTCTTTAGGTACTTATTTTGATCTGACTGGTTGACCAATCAAGCCAATTGATACAATATTACTTATGGAATTGTGTGAATTACATGACGTGGCATGATTGGGTCCACCAGTCTTGGTAGTATTTTAGTGAGTGGCTGGCTATTGATAAAAGACGTTTGCATGTTTTCACAGTTTCAAAGTTATTGCCTCTTGCTAACGTAACTTTATTTCATAAGACTTGTTCTCTTGGGTATAACTTTGAAGCGGATGGCTCCCAGTACCTCTCAACCCTACGGCACATCAAATGTTTATGTATAATCAAAAATGTTTAGCAGACCTTTAATATTCATTTTCAAAATCTTGTATAAAGGACTCTTACCTAATTTGGGTATGAAGAATAATTTTATCTCAATGGTGGCAGTCTTGGCGACTGTCACCTTGATTGGCTCTGTAGTTGCAGCAACAATGTCGTTAGAATAAAAAGCGTCTGCAAGAGGGGTAATAACCCTCAATGAGTCTAAGAAACTGACACATGACTTTGATGCAGCCACAATTGGCGACCCCGGTCTCATACCTGGATTATTGGAACAATACAACGCAGATGTCAGAGCGCTAGACTTTAGACGCTAAGTCTCCATTCTTTTTTAGAACAAATTGATTTATTTGTCACAATTTAAGATTTAGGTAAAACGTTGTAGTCCAATCACAGATAAAGCACTTCATTTCCTCACCCTTAAAAGTACGTTCAAGCACCCCTCTTCTACTCTTCACATTTTTGCCAACTGTCCATTTTTTAAATATATATACTCCACTAATAGCATAAGGCCCGATTAACCGGGAGGGAGAAATAAATTTTGAATCATTTCTTTACCGTTCCTAATATGCTCTTACACTCCTCTACGACACTTTGGACAGGTATGCGCGTATCCACGGATCTGTTATAGATTATGGATTTTGACCCTATGTTAGGTTCAGGGTTGGTCTTAATAGATTTACGCAAAGCAGACTACTTATGATTGCGATCGAACTGACAGCGATAATTGCTATCTCTTCAAACATTTCTTTCTAATACTATCTTTATAGTAGACCTCCACGGCCTTTAAACAATTCCATAATAGAAAAACAGACAATCGTGTCAATGAGGTCAAATACCTTTCCTAGCAGAACGACGATACGAAATTTCTATGTTATTGTAGTAAAAAAACTATTTTATGGAAATATTGGGAGAATATATGAAATCATTATGAAACCTTCTTCTATAATATATGAAAAATATGTTTAAATATTTGAAACACGAATATAGTATGTTCTGTTGGGGAAAACTGACGCCTCAAAAAAACGCCAAGGATTCTACCCTAAGCCGAAAGGTCTAGGAGCAACAGAACAACCTTTTTTCTGATTTTTGCGTCATAGTCCGTCTCTGGAGTGAGCCTCCAGTAATATTATAAAATTGAATCTAGGCTCGGATCCTATGAAGTGGTCAGACTTTTGTAAAGATACGGGCTTTGGTAACGGAGCTTACAAAGACGGAGCAAGGTACTGATCAACCTGTCAGTGTTTCTTTATAGCCGGAGATGCTAAATGCTAATGTTGTAAAACAATACTGCGCTACAAGTCAAAGTGGAAAATATTTACTTAACTTTGTCAAGGAAATTATAAGAGAATAGCGTGCTTGTGTCGTTACTTTCCTTTCGTCAAGGGGCATAACAACGGGTCGGTATTAATGTAAACTCTGGCAGGTCCAGACTTATATACTAAGGCAAGCTATTCCTAGTAATGTTATCCGTATCTTGTAGAGACGTTGGAGTAGATTGCGACTATAAAGGAACAGGTGAAACGGAAGAAGAACTTATGAATAATCTAGTAGACCACGCTATCAAGGACCATGGCTACACAAGAGAAGACGTAATGAAGCCTGAGATGCAAGAAAAAATCAAAGCGCATATTCAGAAGTCTTAGGTCGTAATTTACCAAACATTCAACCTTATTTTTTTTTTCGCCGTTCCAACATA
>DASWDL010000036.1:0-4676 GCA_036395315.1 Nitrososphaeraceae archaeon | reverse complement strand
ATGTTTTGGACGTCATGGGTGACCACTCCGGTGGTGCTGCACAATAGGACCACGGCATTCCATGGGAGACTGGAAGAGAAAAAAAGACAATAAGTGAGGCTCTTTTACAAAGAAATGGAAGTTATTTTGCACTTCCAGTAGATTCGAGAGTTACTGGGATTGTGGGAGTGTGGATTTGATTCCTCCTTGTATCAGGGTTCGTTTACTTGTGACGATGATCACGATTTAGCCTGGCATTCCCTTTACTGTAGAAACTTAATCAACTACTGATATAAAGTTAGGTTCAGATCTAATTGCAACAACCCAAGAACAATACTGTTTTAAGTTTTCAAGGTTTTGTATCCGACTATAATCTATTTTATCTCAAAATCCGAGCTTATTTCATTTCTTAACTTTGTAGATAATTCTTTCCTATTACAGCCATAACCTTTATCTTTTGGAATTCCAGATTCATGCGATACTAAATTTCACTCTACAATACTAAACTGTCTTTGTACCGCTTGCAACACGTAATCTAAACAAAGCATTAAAATTAGAAAAAATCGCTTACTATTCCAATGAATAATAAGCCTTTGTATATTCTTTATATAATGTTGTTCTTCTCAATTTTAATTCCCACTACTTTGTTTTTATTTTCCACCGATCCTACAAGGTCTGCCATTCCTCGAGTAACTATCATTGTAGCAGAAACTATGCTTGGAGATAGTGTTTATCCAGTTCAGACAACAAATCCTAATAGTGCTGCTAACTGCATAAACGATCTCCTAAATAATCTTCAAGAGGGTAACCTTAATCTAAATGGACTTCAAGAAGGTATCAACAAATGCTTTGGTCTTAATTCTAATAATAGTGGGGATAATAATACGCAGATAATACCACAACCTCCTAACGCGAGTACTCCTCGGTTTGTCTAGTTTGTTAGTATTTAATATCGACTTAAAGGAGAGATAGGGAGGGGCCTCGGTTGATTGATTATGACTCGAAGAAATAAAAAGCTCATATGTTGGGCTCTAGGACGCTAGACGTGGTTTTATAGTAGTTTGTGGGTTAAGAATAGTGAGTTATTAAATTATGAGTTCGTCCCTAAACACCAAGAATGAAAGAATCTCGGCCCCGGCGAACGATACCGGGGAAATATTACAAATTATCAGCGGAGCAGAGAATATCACAAATTTCGTACTACAACATTACTTGATGACGCAAGCGACAATGGATGTTTGTTTGGACTTTGTGGGCCCTTCCGTGGTAGCGACCGATATGCGTATAATGAAAGGTGCGGCTGATATGGAGAAAAGAGGTATTCGGCTGAGATTAATTACCGACATCACAAGGGAGAATATCAACCACTGTAAGGAGATAATGAAAATAACAGAAGTCCGTCATTTGGATGGTATAAAGGGCAATTTTGGCATACTCGATGGAAGAGAATATAACATGCACATCATTCATCAAGAATCGCAAGCACCTACCCAAATGATTTACAGCAACGTGAAAAGTTTAGCAGATGCTCAACAATTTTTATTTAATACTTTGTGGGACAAGGCGATTCCGGCAGAGCAGAGAATAAGAGAGGTTGAAGAGGGGATTAGGCCAGATTTCATAGAGATTATTCGAGACCCAATCGAAACAATAAGGGTTGGCTCCAGTATGGTAACGTCTGCCTCCGAAGAGATAATGATAGTTTTACCAACAGTTAATGGCTTGAACCGCCTACAGAAAGTTGGAGTCATACACTTACTAAAAGGAGCAGCAAAACGTGGAGTTCGAATTAGAATTTTGATACCCAAACATGACCGATTAAGTGAATCCACTCAGAATCTAAACGAAATGTATTATCAGTTCGATACAAGATCACTAGGATTGCAGCAAGAAACCAAATCCATGATTATGATCTCGGATTCTAAATTCTCATTAGCGATAGATCTGAAGGATGATGGCAGAGACAATTCTATAGAAGCATATGGTTTGGCGTCGTATTCAAATACAGAATCGACGGTGTGGACTTATTCTTCTATTTTTGAAAAATTATGGATTCAATCAGAAAATATTAACTAAACTAGGTGAGACGCCGCTTCTAATATTTTCTGTACCTTATCGCTCCGAATTCTAAACGAAGGGACTGTTCTACCCATTTGGCTTATCGCGAATTGGTTGAGTCAGGGATGGATATCACTGCCATCGGAATATCGTAAAATCATCGGTCGGGCTCTGATGAGTATGATATAGTCTTAGAATGCCTCATAGGTCGAGATTAATTAGTCGAAAAGGAATAAGGCAATGATGAATAAATGGTAGGAAGTGAGGCACGCTTTTTAACCTGCGTACAGAGTATTGGTGGAAATTCGACAAATATAGTGGGGATAAGTGTCCTTTGGATACCTCGCCCTCATTTACACTCCACTAATCTTGTTGGTTTCCCCGAGTAAATGCCGAATTTGTTATATTTCATAAGCTCGTTACAGTAATTAATGACTCATGTCGCGAAGATAATCGAACTTGTAGGAAGTTCGGAGAAAGGATGGACCGAAGCGGCTCAAACAGCTTTAGATGAAGCAAACAAAACAATTAAAGGGATTACGGGATTGGAGGTAAACGATATTACTGCGAGTGTAGATCCAAGTTCCGGCAAAATTAAGGAATACAAAGTCTCTGTCAAGTTAGCGTTTGGAGTTGAACATTCCTAAACAAATTCGCCCCCAATTTTTATTTTGAAACCTAACTCGCAATTATTCAGAAATTATAAGTAGTGGATATGAATATTCTTGTTACTTTAATTTGGTATTTTAATAGGTTGTATACCGGAGTTTAATAGATTGGCTATTAGGAACTCAAAGCTGATGGGCTACTAGGAAAGATGAATGAATTTATCTTCAGATCCCAATATGTTTGAAGAAACAAAAAATAGTAGAGCTAAGGAAATATGAAAAAACCTTGAAGCATATAAGACTTGGAAGAATTGATTTAGATATATAGTCCAACTAATTCAAGTTAACTTAGGCCGATGCTGTACCAAAAGTTCTGGTGTAGTTGAGTCTTTCATTAATAGTTTAAAGTATTCAATAAATCTCCGAGCAAAATAAGAATCGTCATACTTGGATACGGCAACTGTGAATTGATCTGGATTGGCGAAATTTACTGTCTCATATACAACTTGAATTCCATCTACAACTATGAAACTGAGTGGAAGTGCAGGCAACCTTTTCAAATCAAATCTGGAAGATTTTAATATTTTCTTTACCATTTCCGCCGTTTCTCTATTCGGTGGAGTCCTTATGATGGCAGCCAGTCTATTCTCTACACTTATCTGTTCTGGATTACCGTCTAGTATATGGATTGTTACTCCATTAGAGAACTTGTTAAAGACTAAGTTAGAAACATGCGGATCATAATACCTTGTTGCAAAATAGACTTCGGTCTCTGCATTATCTAGAACCCTCATTACCTCTGGAATTAATCGTTCAAACCTCTTTACCACATTATAACTTGTTAATTGAGTTGCGTTTACCGAACCTATCAATCCAGTTGTCGCAATATATTCACTAATAATACTCTCTTTCTTGTCAGTTGGAAAGTCGTTTCTATTTTTTAGTACGTCAATACTTTTAATCTGCCAGTAATTCGGTAGTATCTTCTCCATCGTCTTGAAATGATTTTGATATATCAACGAACCAAAAGTTGTCAATTTGTATATAGATTGGTCTTTTTCTATCAGCCCCATATCCGTTAAACGCTTCAGTCTGACATAGTACTGCTTCTTAGATTGGTCTGTAAGACCCTTTGAAGTTGATTTTAATCCAGCAAATGCAGCAATTAATATGTCCACGGATAGTTTATCGGCAAGCGTAGAAAATACATCCTCAGCTATGCACGGAATGCTCTTCTGCTGCAAGAATAACGTCCGATATTATGTAATAATCTTCGGTATTAATAACGTTCTGAGGAATTTATCAAACTTTTACAAAAAAGAGACAATTATTGTTCCAGCTTTCCATGTGGCGCTAAATTGGCTTTATATAGAGATAGCTTTCACACTCTTACACGAAGGTAAGAATAACTAATGGAACAACACTCACTGGTGGATGTACTCGAAGCTATTTCTGATAGCAAGTCGCTTGAAATTTTTAGAGACATAGCTAAAGGCACTGTGGAAAGCGAAGTACTGAAAGAGAAAGAGGGAATTAGCAGAAAACAATATTACATGAGGACGCAAAAACTCATGAACACAGGTATTGTGAAAAGAGTCAAAGGTAAATTTTCTCTAACAAATTTTGGAGTCGTTGTTTATCACGCAGCACTCATAATGGACGCAGGAGTTAATAGCTATTGGAAGCTCAAAGCGATAGATTCAATACAAGATTCAGGGCAGATTGTAGAACATGAACGCATTAAGCTGATTCAAACAATTCTTGACGGTAGTGCGATTGAAAATATTCTCATCAAACAAAGATAGTAATCTTCGCATTGGTTTACTGGAAGCAACCCAGAATGATTACACAATGTTAGAAAGTAGTGCAATAAGTCAAGATAAGAAGGAGGTAATTAAAAATTTGTATTTTTCAGGAATTGGGGAAGAATTCATTGCTATGCAACTTGACTTGGAAATACCGGATGTGATACAAGTTTTGAAAGAGCTCGGAAAGTACAAATCCTAAGGGGCTATCAGTTTATTTTGACTT
>DASWDL010000035.1:0-10651 GCA_036395315.1 Nitrososphaeraceae archaeon | reverse complement strand
ATCTCTTTTAGGGTATCTTCTTTTTGCAGTATTTGATACGATTCTGCCCTCAATTCATACCAATCTGGGCTGACGTTTTCTTTCCACCACTTTGCTACATCTTCCAGATAACCTGAATAAGATTGCATCCAATTAATTGATGGATAATGTCTCGAATATGCTAGCCTAGTATCAAGCGCCCAGAAAGTTTTAATAAACCTGATTGTATGTGTCGTGACCGGCTCGGTAAAGTCCGCTCCCGAAGGCGAAACGGCCCCCACAATAGTCACAGAGCCAGCTCGATCTGGAGTGCCTAGAGCCCTTACTCTACCTGCTCTTTCGTAGAATTCAGCAAGTCTAGATGCAAGGTATGATGGATATCCTTCCTCTGCAGGCATTTCTTCCAACCTGCCTGACATTTCTCTTAGAGCTTCGGCCCATCTACTTGTCGAATCCGCTACCAACACGACATCAAACCCCATATCTCTATAGTACTCTGCAATGGTAACGCCAGTGTAAATAGACGCTTCTCTGGCAGCCACAGGCATGTTACTAGTATTTGCGACCAGAACTGTCCTTTCCATCAAGGGTCTCCCGGACCTGGGATCAATAAGATGAGGAAATTCTACTAGAACTTCGGTCATCTCATTTCCACGCTCACCGCAACCTATGTAGACAACGCCTTTGGAGTCAGCCCATTTCGCTATTTGGTGCAAAGTTACGGTTTTTCCAGTACCAAATCCACCTGGGATTGCTCCTGTTCCTCCTTTCGCAATCGGAAAGTAAGTGTCTATTATGCGCTGGCCTGTGATGAGAGGAACCGTAGGATCATATCTTTCCGCATAAGGTCTTGGACGTCTGACTGGCCATTTATGGTACATCTTAAATTCCGCCTTGGCAGCGCCACTCTTACCTTTTGAATGTAAAACAGGATGTTCAATGTCATACTCTCCTTCGCTGGCAATTTCAGTAATAACTCCACCTTCGTAATTGGGCGGAATCAATATGCTGTGAGTAACAAGTGGTGTTTCTACCACAGTTCCCAAAATAGAACCACCGGTTATGACATCCCCCTTCTTCAACAATGGGGTAAATTTGTACTTTTTGTGCAGGTCAACTGGAGTTGTCGCTATGCCTCTACCAATAAAAGCTCCTGATTTCTGGGCAATATCGTCCAGCGGTCTTTGAATACCATCATAAATTTTCCCTATTATACCAGGACCCAGCAAAACAGACAATGGTTGACCAGTACCAACCACAGGTTCTCCCGGCTTCAATCCCGATGTTGACTCATAAACTTGAATAAATGCAACATCTCCAGTAAGCCTAATTACCTCCCCTATGAGTTTTGTATCACCGACCTCAACTGTTTCATACATCTTGGCTGACGACATTCCATCGGCTTTTACCGCAGGTCCACTAACCCACACTATTTTGCCTTTAGCTACCATTTTCCCTCATTCGCCCCTGAGCAGTTGGACTATATCTTTCCTTATTAAAGGTTTGAGCCGTTCAATCTTAGAATCTAATGAGTTATCTAGTGTCATCGTTCCATCGGCGGAAACGGCTCTGATTCCACCAACTATATCTATTGGTTTTTTGGAAAGAGCTAGTTTCACTTTTTTATCAGCTGATAAATCCTGTACAATTTTCTTTACCACATCCAAATCGTTTTTATTGCATTCAATAACAATCTCCGGAGAATCAAGTCGTGAGATGCTCTCTTCTATCATTTTTCTTAAGAGATCCTTGTATAACTTATCATTAGATTTTAATTGGAGCTTTTCTTTCACCTTACGAAAAATTTCATTAATTGCCGACTCTATTAGGACGAGTTCTTTATTTCTTGCCGTAAGTCGACTTGAGCCTACTATCTGTCGTTTTAGGTTTTCTGCCTCCTTCTTCGCCGATTCTATTATTGCCTCATATTCTGACTTTAGTTTTGTGCGAGAAGAGTCAAGTTTGGCTAGAGCTTCTTGAAAACCCGAATCAATCTGAGAAATCAATTCAGATTCAGTTTGCGACAACACTTTGTCGATAGTTCTTTCTAAAGAGTTTGAACTCATCTAAAAATTGGAAAAAGAGCGTGTGATTTTAACCTTTTGATAAAGACGTAGTCTCAAAAAGTTACATAAGATTCAAGAAATTTTGCTCTTTTGTTTTTGTTTATCGGCGGTCGAATCGTGTGAAGTAGATCTCATTATATCGTTCAATTTTTGTACCCACAATTTTATTTCTGCAATATGAGTGCCCATCCAGTATACTTTCAAACAGTCTTTACACTCGAAAAAACATTCATAATTTTGGAACACCCCATCCTTGACCTTGCTCCTTATTGTTTCCTTCGGACGCTCTTTCAACTCTCCATTACATTTAGAACACCTGGCCAGCGTCTGATTAAACCTAACGTCCTTCAGAGTACGTCTTAAAATGCTACCGACGTTATGAAGATCATTTCTCGAAGTCAGAAGAATTGCTGGAATTTTTTTGTTTACTGTTCTAGAGAACAACTCCTTATCTGCGGTAATAATTGTCCTGTCTTGCTCAATTCCTATACGGATCACATCTTGATCGTCTAAATTTGAATCATAGTATGTATCAAAACCTAGAATCCTCAATTTTCTAGCCAAAGTACCGAACATTGAATCAACAATGTATTTCGATCGGCTATTATTGAGAGGTTTCTCCTCTACATTCTTCACAAGTAAATATACCCTCGCTATACATTAACATGTCCGACCATTCGCCGCATTCATCGCAATATCCGGAGATGTTCGAGGCAGGTCGTCCTATTTCGCCTCTGATTATTCCCGCTTTTTCCGATACAACGTCAACTAATTCGGGTGTAACGGCAATAACATCAGATGCCGAGATTATGCCGACGAGTCTTCCTTTATATACTACGCCAAGACGCTTTATGTTGTTTTTTCTTAATATGCGCGCCGCTTCGGTAATAGTCTCCTCCGATTCAATCGTATGTAAAGGCTGCATAATCTCAGATGCCTTTATCAATCCGGGCTTGATGTCTTTAACTACACCGCCCGAAACAATATCCCAATCAGTGACTATCCCTGTTGGAAGTTCATTTTTAGTTATGACTATGCTGCCTACTCTATGATCGCTCATCTTAAGAGCAATATCCTTTAGGTTATCTTCCGGATTAGCAGAAATGACAGGGCTATTCATGACATCTCTAACGAATACTCTAGTAGTCATATTCGCATCGACGTGTTCCCTAACTTGTTTTCGTGGCACGCAATTATTTCCATAGCTCGCTTTAATTGCTTTACGGATTATTATTCAAAACTGTTTATCTTAATTATCGTGGTGCGTATGTATGAACATTCCTTGCGCGAGCATTTTCGCATATATTTATCTGCAGGACAACTTGGACAAGCGTCCAAGCTTAGCTTATAGACTCTTTTTGTAAGGCAGGAAAAGAATCTCCCTTCTTTGCTGCCAATAATTTGAATGAACCCGTTGGAAGAACTTTGACTAATTCATCGATCGCTAATTGCTTAATATAAGCAGCCAAACTTCCCTCCGATGCTGAAAGTACCTTGATAAGCTCGCTTTTGATTTTCTTCGCAGTTGTTACGACGTCCAGTCCGCCGGGTACTAGCGTAACATAGAGGCTACTTTTAGGCAGCACGGCCGATTGCGGACCGCAGACGATCGAATATTTGTCAATTCCATGTGTTACGATTCCAAGGGCTAATTTAAGTTCGACATTTCTGACATAATTCCTCTTTCCTTCAACTACGAATGCTCCCTTTGGCAAAAACTGGCCGGTTGGGGCACCTTTCTTTACCTGGGTAGGCAATACCCAATAGGCATCTGCAGATGACAACCCCTCTTTCCATGCCCTGCTAAAGGATACCGTGGCCTGAGCTGCTTGGCTTATACTAACATCAGAGTCTAGCTTGTCTTTAGCGTTTTTTAGCAGAAAAAAAGGAGATCCATGGATCTCAGCATGGAATACAATATCAGAATCGGTCATATGCTTCCGTATTATTGCAGAATTGGACGAGGCATCTTTACCCCCAACTAGGAGAAATCCGTCTGATGTCGAGCACCAGCGGTACCTTTCATACCATTCTTTCGCTTCCTGTTTCCGAAATTGAATTTTGTTTTCTATTCTGGTAGACTTGTTACGTAAATCCTCCAAACGGACCTTTATTTTCTGGCTTGCCGCTTCTATCGTTGTAATGCCGTGTTCCAGCTCTTTTGCTCTAGTAAAAAGATAAGAAGCAAGTTTTGGCAGATTGTTTGTAGCAGGAATAAATTGTTCGGCTAGTACTAGGTAATCTTTCCCCTTTTCCTTTACAATTTGCGCATTATGGTGCGTTAGGATGGTATCAAATTCATTGTCGCTCGTCAAGGATGCCTCGATTTGATTCATGCCCATCAAATCTTTTGCTAAATTCCTCAGTAAATTTCCCTTAAGAATCACTTCCTCCTTTGCCTTCTCTTGCTGATCTAAATCATGCTCTAATAACGCTAATTGCTCCTCAAATCTCAAGGTCTTCTGGCCCTTGGCAATTTTCAGGATTTGAGTACCTAAAACTTGGTCAATGGCTTCCATAAACGTAGGAACTGATCTAAGCTCAGGTTTCTTGTTGTCATAAGTAGCTATAGGAAAGGCATCTATCGGATTGCCATTTGAATCCACCATTATTGCAGGGGCATGATTTTCTCCTGTCACTACTTCTTTTACAACTTCGTTAATCTTAGAGTATATTGACTGTACCTCCTCATTGTTCAACAGACCAACTGCTTTTTCTGGTGGAATATTTGATCTTCTTAGTCCTTCTTCTACAAATCTTCTGGGCATAGAAGTAAAGGTTCCTATCCATCTGGCCACATTAAGCTCATCGTATTGGGGTGAATTTTTGCTCGATAACAGATCCTCAAGTTTAATGTTGAAGACGTCCTCACCCCGTTTGGGCGGAAAAATATACTTTAGTCCTACTCTTAGAACCCTGTGTCTAACTTCTATCGACTTTAAGATTCCTATGATATTCATTTCATCACTGCAGAGAATGATGTTACCTTCTCCAAATATTTCGACTATGAGCAATCTCTCCACTTTGTCATGCTTTTGGAATTTTACTGTGAATATGCGTTCGCTCCCCGTCTGTTCTATTCTTTGAATCTTGCTTCTTTCGATTTCACGGCTTAATATGTAAATTAGTGGATTTTGTTCAATTGATTTAAATTTCGTTGTTGTAATCCAGAGACCTTGGGTAGAAATCATAAGCATTATGTCCGGTTCTACTGGATGATGAAGCTTTAGTAAAATCGCGGAACTCGTGATTCCAGTAATATCACTTACATAGTATCCCGCGCCTATCCTTAAATTTGCCTCATTTACGAGGTATCTAAGTTCTAATCCAGATAGCTGCATACAGTAAGTTTGCTATAAGATTAATATTAATTAACGAAAGACGATTGGACCGGAAGGAATTAAACCTGCACTTTAATTAGCATACTAGTTTTGGAACAGTGGGACAGAGTTTATTATATGCGGGCCATCTTAGGAGCAATATCTGGTGTAATCTTAGGTTTAGTCCTACCATATCCTTCAATCAGAGATGCAGCCATTGGATTGGTCTTTTTAGTCGCCTTGATATTTTTTATAATTTCATATTTTGCTGCCAAAAGAATCGTGCCTAGGGTAAAATCAGACGAGAAGCGCAAACTTGCCACTAACGGTATATTTCCCTTCATATTCTTAATGTTCATGTTCATGATAATTGTTTATACCGGGTTACATGGTGTCAGGTAGCTGTTCAATCCGTAAGACAAAAATCTACATCCGGTAGGATCTAAATCTCGTCATGAAATGGGAGTATTCAACACCTGGGATACCAGACGACCTATTTTATAGATCTGAGGATGTACCTATCACGAAAGAAGATATACGAGCATTAGTGATCAGCAAATTAAGATTAAAAGAAGGATTTAACGTCATAGAAGTTGGCTCCGGTAGTGGAAGCATTACCGTGGAAATATGCCTACAAGTGAAAAGCGGGAGAGTCTATTCTATGGATCTTAATCCTAAGGCTATCGATCTAACCCAGAAAAATTTAGACAAATTTGGAGTGAAAGCCACGTTAATACTATCGCGAGCACAGGATGTAATAACGTCTCTTCCCATGGCTGATGCTGTTGTTATCGGGGGTACGTATGGAGAACCAAGAGAAATTGTCAGATTATGTCTTCAAAGGCTCAAGAGCGGAGGAAGGATTGTAGTAGACACAATTTTGATTGAAACATTGTTCAAAACTTTAGAAGCGATGAAGGAGAACGACTTGACTGATGTAGATATTACACAAGCAACCATTAGTAAATCAAAGAGTGTTAGCACTGGCACGATGTTAATCGCGAGAAATCCAGTAACTATAATATCAGCAACAAAAAATTAGCTTGCTTAACATTCTAACTCTGCCAACTTTGGTAGAAGAATTGACCCCGCAGACTTGTTGCAATTTATTTTGAATTAATCATGAGCAATTTAATCAAGCTTGTAAGCAAAATGTTCACCTGGACAACAAACCTTCAATTTCAAAGACCCAGAGAAAACCAACCATGTCTAAAAGTACGTTAACAAGGAGTAAGAGCAGGGAAATTGGTAGATGCCTAAACCAACCAGAACATGGTCGATTTGATATCTACCATTTCAATTTGGTGTTAAACAACAAAATTACCATACTTGGATTTAAATAACTCATATTTTATGAATTTCATTTATGAAATTATCGTGCATCGGTTGTGGTCCCGGTGATCCAGACCTACTTACAGTTAAGGCAGTCGAACGAATTAACAAGGCGCAATTGATCTTTGCGCCAACATCTAAAGTTGGTAAACCTAGTATTGCTCTCTCCATAGTCCGTAAGTACTTAAAAGAAGATGCTGCGACGGTTGATTTGCTGTTTCCTATGACAAAAGATAAAGATTTACTCAAAATGCAGTGGAAAGATAATGCGGATCAGCTAGCGCATGCAGTCCTAGAAGGTAAGAGAACCGTTTATTTGACTGTTGGTGATCCGTCACTTTACAGTACTTGGATTTACATGCACAAAGAGATAGCGAAGAATTACAAAAATATAGAGATCGAAATTATCCCTGGTATACCATCTATGTTTGCATTCGCAGCAGGTGCCCGGATCAGTCTCGCAGAAGGAGAGGAAACAGTCGGAATTGTGCCAGCATGCTATGATATGGATAGAATTAAGCGTACGGCTTCATCTTGTGACACGGTTATCTTTCTTAAGGATGGACGGTATTTTGATAGCGTAATTCAAATGTTGTCAGAAGCGGGTTTTGACGATGAATCCAGGATAATAATAGCACAAGACGTTTCCTCTGATAGTGAAATTATGAAGACTGCTAAGTTGGGAGATTTGAAGAACTTCAAAACCCAGTCAGGTAAGTATTTTTCAATAATGGTGGCAAAGAGAAATGATAAAAGTTAACGATACCGTTTATTTTGTGGGTTCTGGTCCAGGAGATCCTGAATTGATAACTTTGAAAGCGCTCAGACTCCTCCAGGAAGCGGATGTAATTGTATACTCCGGATCTCTTCTCAATCCTAAGATTCTTGATTATGCCAAACGGAGGGCACTACTCCATGATGCTGCGTTGATAGATAGGGAGGAAATATTCAATATATTAAAGAACGCCGCTAAATCTAACCTCCTGGCAATTCGTTTCCATGATGGGGATCCTTCACTTTTTAGTGCGATAAGAGAACAAATTGACAAGCTCGAAAACGAGGGAGTAAAATGTAAGGTTGTTCCTGGAATAACAGCTATCTTGGGCGCAGCAGCCTCATTGAATTTGGAGCTGACTCTACCAGGTATCACTCAGACATTGATAATTTCAAGAGTTGAATCTAGAACTCCGGTACCAGAAAGAGAAAGACTAGAAGAACTTGCCAAACATGGAACTACATTAGCATTGTACTTGAGTGTCCACTTAATCGAAAAAATTGTAAATGACTTGCTTTCAGGTGGAGTATATACTTACGATACTCCTGTTGCTGTGGTCTACAGGGCGACATGGGAAGATGAAAAGATATTACGAGGTACTCTTGCCAATATTGTAGAAATGGTCAAGAATTCTAGGATTACAAAAACTGCAGTAATAATCGTTGGTTCGGTTCTAAGACCTCAATCCTACGAATTTTCAAAAGTATATGGTCCCGAATTTACTCATGGCTACCGACGAGGAACTAGCTAGCTAGGGTAATTCATAACTAAGTATGTACGTCAGTACAATGCGCCTTAATGTCTTTCCACAGATTCTAAGGTGCTGTTGAAATAAAGTGATCATATTGCCTAAGGCAAGGCATACAATCCTGTATCGCTAGAAGATTTCTTCGTCTTTTCTCAGTCCTGCCAGTCCTGTTTTTACAGTAGAAGCGCATTCCGAACAAAGATCTTCTGAAAATGGAAAGGTTTTCATACATTGTTTACATGTTGGCCTATCGCACTTGGGACAGGGTGCAGTTGATGTTTGGTTATTACAAATATAACAATAATTCTTTTCCATAAATAACTATGAATGAATCGCTCGTAAAAGCGTATCGTCCAGTTTATTGACAATAAGTTAGCATTAGTTTCAAAAGTTCCTAAGCCGTGGCTAGAGACTAATTCGTGATAGTTCCTTTTGGTCTACTTTTGCCCACTCGCCCATGCCAAGGCCTGGGTTTGAATCCTTCCTAGCACCCACAATCTCATTTATTATGATATGTTTTGCGGCCATTGGAGGCCATACCATAGCTACATAGTCCCCTGGATTCCCTCTAGCGTCTAGGGAAGCTTGGCGTAGATTAGTATCTTGAAAACCAAGAGCAATCAATTTTTGCCTAACAGTTTCGACTAAATCAGTCTGGCCATGCACAATGATATGGACAGTTTTCTTGAAATCTAATGAAGACATTATCGCCGTAAATTTGAATATTCACGGGTATAAACGTGCTGGAGTATATCGACGAATATCGTTGGTGGAAGGTCTATTCCGAGTGCAGAAAGATGACGTCTCATCGTTATGTACGATTGAAAATAGTTTAATTCTTCAAGCAAGTCGAACTGACAATTCTTCTCCGTTTCCGATTGGCACTGTTACAGATTGGACATCTTTCACTTTGCGAATGTAATCCAAGTAACCTTGCATTAAACCTCTATACTCATCAGGGTACAGTACATTATCTGCGGCTATTATTCCTCCGACTTGCACTAGAGGTAAAACGAGGTCAAAATATTCTATTAGATTTTCTTTATCTGCATCCAGAAAAACCAGATCGAATTTCTTTTCTTTTGAAGTTATATTTTTCTTATTACCCTTGGACAATGTTTTTAAACTGTCAAGCGCTTTCCCCTCAAGAACTTCTATCATGCCTTCCACGCCCGCTTCCCTGAAGTTTTTCCTTGCCGCAGCTATCTTGGAGGGATTTGATTCTAATGTTGTAATAACTTTGACGGGCCTTTGAGTCCCATAATTATTTTTTAAAGCATCAGCAAACCAGAGCGCAGAATATCCTGCAGAAGTTCCTATCTCCAATATCCTTTTTGCTTTACTAGCTATGGTTAACACATTAAAAAATAGTCCTGTGTCATGTGTTATAGGTTGCATCATTTCCCCTCTAGGGAGATCAATTTGTCCTGTTTTTTCAGCAATTGCTTGTTTTTCAAGAGTACTTAGCATAACAGTAATCCTCGAATCCACGATCTTCTATAGTTATACAGGTGATTTAGATATTTACTCGACTCTGATTCACGATAGTGGACAATACATAGCCATAAACTAGGGAAAGGGTAACTCGAAAAGCGTTGACCCTGAGAAGGGATCTATCGGCGAGTCATGCATACTTTGAACATCATCTACGACCTGACCAGTTGACCACTTAAACTGCATGAAGGGGAAAATTCGAATTATTGGATCAATACACGAATCGAAGACCCCACAGTTATGGAGACTAAACACGTCAGAACGTGATGCAACCTTCGAATCAGGTATTTCTGCAAACGAGCTATGCGAAAATAAAGCGATAGGCAATAGGGACAAAAGTAACGAAATCCCAAATCTGTTGCAGAGCTTTGTGGTATTAGTCGTATTTATCGTAATGGGATACAACATAAGGTATATCTAGAATTCTCCACTGGTGATCATAAGATAGTTGAATAATTCGCTGCACTAATCTAATTCGGAATGCCTTGATAGAGGACAATCAGACAAGAATTTGTTTATGAAATTATATTCTATTTTCGAATAATAAATTCTTTCATTGCTATTACAAGAGGCACTAAGTTATTCGCTGATACCTTAACCTCATCTTACATTAGATTCTTATTATAATAATTAGAAGTAGATAATGACTAGTCTCTTTTCTTAGGTTCTTCCCATATACAATCTTTAAAACCTCAGTTAGGAATTTGAACACGAACCACATCTATAGAACTCTTAATTGTGGTTGAAGTGTCCACACTTCATAATGGAGAAAATCTTTGAATTGGAAAAACTTGTAGCAATACTTGAAAAGGGAGGAAATTACTTTCTAGATTTTGTCAACTTACATACCTTACAGGTGGGAATATTGAGATTAAGACCTTTAGAAAAAGACATACAAGAGCCCCATTCAGCTGATGAAATCTACTATGTTATAAGA
>DASWDL010000034.1:0-2847 GCA_036395315.1 Nitrososphaeraceae archaeon | reverse complement strand
TCGTAGAAACAATAGTAAGCAATAGTGTAAGACGAGTATTGCGAGTCTTATGCTAATGCTGGCAAGGTCAGATGAGTCAAATACAATAATTTCATTCGTCCAGGAGATTTTGCTTGCCGGTTCCACATAAGTACTAAATCATATAGTCCAACAATACACTTACAAGAAAAGTATTAACCAACGGTTCCCATTATACATCATATGTATGTCTAACGTAGGACATCTTCACAAAGTTCGTGTATTCCAATATTCCAAGAATGGGATGCTTTCAAATCGCGCGTTACATCAGAGATTTATTATTTTTTGTCTAGGATCGCAAGTTTCAAGTATGACTAGAGGCGCCCTAGCCAAACTTTTTGCGAAGCGATTCAGTATTCATAATAGAACAGCTTATGGTCATGTTTTAATTGAATTACAAGAATGCCTTATTCCATACAAAATTGTAGAAGAAGAGGGGATTATTCCGGCTCTGAGGGGACCCCTGATCCTGCAAGAAGAGGGCATACCGTGCTATCGACTTACGAATATTGGGATTTTAATCTACTCATGTTTAGAAGAGTTAAGCTATGAAGAAAGAAAAAAAATTCTTGAGCGATACTTGGCATATGAAAATATTCCAGATATTGACGAACTCATAATAAGAGAACAACTTCTACTTCACCTTGCAAAATATCCAGAGTTTACTTTAGAACTGGTCAAACAAGGTGTTTCTCGATTTTTGGATGGACATATTAGTCATCCGTTTGATATCGTCCCAAAACATAAACGACATTTGATAAGGTCGTCAGCTCCGGGTTAAGCTTAAGCTGATACCTTATGTTTGCAAATGTGCTAGGCAGAAGTGCCCCTGAATGGAAATGTTTTGATAGGCCAAACTAGTTAAAATTAATTTGGATCCTGCATTGCTTTCAGTTAGAAGTAGAAAACTCAAAAAACTGAACTGTATCAGAAACGGTATGTTGTTACTTTGGTAGATACCAAGAGGAGGTAGATATCCTGAAGCAGTATACAATGAGGTAAGCTCAGCGGCCAAATATTATTAGTATTGTATCTTAAGGTCATCAAAGAAGACACTTGAATCTCCTTTTGTCCAAAGCCCTATCTGGCCAGATATATAATGCTGATCGTATCGTTGCAACAGGAGGTTATTGTCAAGGTAACCAGCTATGCCCTGAGCTGAAACTTGTGCTGCAATTGTATGCCATTGACCAGATGTAATATTCACATTTACATCTTGGGTACAGATTATCCTTTCGGGTTCAGCTCTACATAATGAAAACAGACTGTTTACGGAATCGGCGGCTAGAACGAAATAGTGACTTCTGTCCTGTAGCCTTACTATCAGTCCAACCGATTTCTGTGTGCTATCGTTAGGAATTATCTTGAATTTTACACTGGCTTTGAGATCGCTAGCGTAAATTTGATTATTCATTATAACTATGTTGTACCCCGCTTTGCTACTGTTTCCTGGTAGTTTGACGAGCACATTAGGAGGAGACATGGAAGATTCATCTGCCTTTACTACCCATATGTTCTCGTTTGGACTGGTCGTTTGTATTGGGAGAAAATCGTCAGGCAAACTACTATTTTTGTAAGAATCAAAATTCCACAAAAAGAGATTTCTATACGGGTTACTCTGTGCGGCGTTGTATAATGCTATGGCTATCGCGGTTATCGCTATGCTTGCCGCAATTATGTATCTTTTTTTTCTTGAATGATGTGCTGCGATATTAGAAGGCAATTGTTCCCTACATCGTTATGAATTGACGCTTGATATAAAGAGCTTAATCAATTATTGTGATGTGTCTAAAGATGCCACTAACGTTACAGGCATTCGAATATCGCCCGATTTCACGTCACTTATTGACTGATCGTTATTTAACGACTAACATAGGAAAGAACGAAATTTTCTTTTAAAGAAACTTCGCAGTGTACACGTTACTTATTCAAATCAAAAATGGAGATTTTCAGAGAGTAGTCAAATCTTGATAAGGAGTAGTAGTAATAATGGTCTGATAAGTTTAGATCATCTACGACGTTTTAATTTATTTTTATGTTTACCTTTCCACTTATCAAATCCCCATCTAGTCGCTGCAAAGGCTCCGAGGGAAAAGAAGAAGCCTCCTACGTACAAGAAAATTACTCCGCCCGTAAGCAGTCCCCAGCCAAATCCCAAGGCCGCGCTTACGAACTCCAAAATTACGAAGACAAGCCATTTGTCTACCAATACTAACTACGCGTAATCTGTTGTTTTAATCATTTTCTCAAATTATCCGTATTTAATAAGGCCAATATAAATAAGGATAGATAGAATCAGACAAGAATTGAAAATCTCAATCATGTTTCCTATCTGAAGAAAAACATTCCCACAAGAATAACTCGATCGAATCTTAGATCGTGCTAAGATACAGACTCGCTATAGGCCCTCTCTCCGACCTGGGATATGTCCAAGCCAATCTCTTCCTCTTTAGGTGTCACTCTTACACCACCGGGCCAAACTAGATCCATCGCCTTCCAAATTGCAAGTGTTAATACAAATGCCCACGCCGCTGCAGCAGCAGCTCCTATGGCATTGGCCAATTCCTGATATGGATTACCAAAGAATAGCCCATCATGGCCATAAGGATTTATTCTTTTTTCGCTGAATGCTCCAGTCATTAGGGCACCGACTACACCTCCCATTCCGTGAACAGGCCAGGTATCTAATGCATCATCTATCTTCTTCCTATTCTTCAGGATCAAGCAATAGAAGCAAACTGTTGCACAAGCGAATCCTATTATTATTGAAGCCCAAACACCGACAAAACCTGAAGCAGGCGTGATCGCTACAAGCCCCGCCACTGCTCC
>DASWDL010000033.1:0-5659 GCA_036395315.1 Nitrososphaeraceae archaeon | reverse complement strand
TGTCTAGAATAGCTCTATCTACGGTCTCTCTTAGAGTATCAATATTTACTGGCATTATGCCTAGTGAGGATATGGCCTCTTCTATGCCTGAAGCCTCTTTTCTCATTATCTTTTCAAAAATCAAGGGTATTGATTCTTTTGCAATCCTCCCATCGTTCAACATTATGAATGCCTCTCGAATTATTCTATCTTGTAGTAGGTTTAAGTCTAGCCCTTGCCTTTGAAAATTTACAAGATCTTCAGTCAATTTCGACGCCACAAAAGTAGGAAGAATTTTGGTAACAGAAATTACCTCTTCAAATAATCCTAAGTAATCAGAATCGTAAATCTGCTCAGCGAGCTTAACGTTTAACCCATAGCGTTCACGAAGACTTGCTAAAATTTCATTCCAAGGCGGGGGAACAAGCGATTTTAGTTTCTTTAAGTATGACGCCCTCACCGATAGATAAGGGATGTCTGTTTCTGGATACATCCTAGCCGACCCAGGACGAGGTCTCATGAAAATTGTTGAACCGTCTTCGGAAACCGAGCGCGTTTCTGCCACCACCCCCTCTACTGCGCTATGCAGTCTAGCTGAGAGTTCTTGTTCGACTAGTTTTATTAAATCAACCGGTCCTCCTATCAAAATGAAAGCATCGTTTTTGGTCATTCCAAGTTCTAGCCTAATCTTGGTCACATCCTTTATTGACATTCCGTAGTTTGGGAGTTCATCTGAGTGAAAAATGCCGCCAAGGCCGTAAAATCGTACAAGCTCACTTAATTGTTTTCCAAGTCGAATCCCAGTAGTGGGTTCGAAACCCAGCATACCTTGGAAGTTCTTGACAAGTAATGCAGAAAATCTGTTATTCTTGTCCCTTAGAATTTGATTTATTATATTTGATTCGGATGAACTTAAAATGGCTGTAACATCTCGGGCAATACTCACTACCCTTCGGGGGCTCCCCGCAATTCGATTCCGAATTTGCCCTGCAATATCAATTAAAGCATCCTGCCGCAAAGTTTCATATTCAATAACCCTGGACAATTGCCAAAGCTGCTGTACTCCCTTAATCTCTACAACTGGCCCGTTATCTATCGAAATATTAACGTCCTGTCTTATACTACCTATTCCCCTGGCAACCCTTTTAGTTGATCTTAAAAGTCTTCCCAACGCAAGGGCAACCTCTCTAATAAGATCCCCAGACGCAGCTATAGGCTCAAGCGTAACTTCTATTAATGGGATCCCTAGCCTGCCCAAAGAAAAAGATGTATTTTTCTCGTAATTCTTTACAATTTTTGCCGCATCCTCTTCGAGACAGATACTTTGTACCCCAATTTTTTTACCTCTAACCTCCAAGTACCCCTTTCTTGCAATGAGCATAGTCCTCTGGAATCCGGTTGTATTAGAACCATCGATGACAATTTTTCTCATAACATGAAACTCGTCTTCAATGTATGAGTGAAGTGCTAATGCAACTATTAGTGCAGTCTCCAATGCATGCATATCCACGCGATAGGGTGGTTCCTCGTCTCCTTCTACCAAACAACTTGAATCTTGAGAACTTACGTACTTTAGAATTTTATATTTTTTCGATTCAAATACTGCGGCAGGATCCATCGACCCCATTTCGCTATGAGTAGGCCTCAACTTTCTTTCAAACGTACAATTATACTCGCTTGAATTGGAAGGTATGCAAGAGCAAAAAAGCTTGTGTCCTGTTGCAAGTTGCTGGTGAACTTCAAGTCCGACTTTAAGCCTTTTCTTTACAGGAGTTACGTTCGACAAATGGTTTAACTTAGCAGCCCATACGTCACATTTTTACCTTTGGTAACAATTGGCATAATTTTAAAACCCTTTTAAGAACGAAAACGGGTAAAGAGTTTATGGGCATCATGCAGATTTTCTATTTCTTTCTTTATAGCATTTTACCAAAAGGTACTGTTCGCGATGAAACAACTTTTTTTATCTTGATTTCCATACTGATTGTCCTTGTAGGAGTTGCAATGCTATTAAGAAGAAGACGTAGGTAACTAATTTTTTAAGTATGATTAAAAATCTGCTCTAAATTGTTGGATCAAGAAGAATTAGAGAAAAGTAAAATGACTGTTATATTGTCAATATGCATGAACTATGCTGAGCTACATTCAGTATAGAATAAACTTTTCAGCATTGAAGCGACTGACTATATTCTGAAAATATGGACTATGCCAGATTTCAAAATATCAGTTGTCTCTTTTCTAACCGAGTCTATTTCAATTTCAAAGTAAGTTCCTTTTGTGTTTCTCATTTTTTCTAGTGCCCTACGCATTATACCAAAGCATACATTTGTTTCATCTTTTTGGTAATGAACGAAGGCGGCGGCTACTAGTATAAGACCGTTGAGCAGTTTCTTTTCTTCTCCCTCTGTTTTCTTCCATACACCCTCCAGTACTTCATGCGCATTCCAATATTTCTCTGAATTAAAAAAATTCTTGGCCAACTGAATAGCATCGATTTTATCAAACTCCTTTTCGACAACATTGTACAACTCGATGAATTTGCCAATGTTACTTAGTTTAGCTTTCATTTTCTCAACGTCTTCAACCTTGCCTAGACTTATGTCATATTCTAAATGATTCCCCGAAACCCTAACGTCTCTTATTATTACGTTGGATTCCGGTAGTGCTTTTCTTGCCTCTGAAAGCAAGAAGTGAGCATCCTTTGGAAAAAATTTTTCATTTTTAAGGTAAACCATATATCTACTTAATTTCTCACTTGCCATATTAGTCCTCCTTCACATGAATTGTACCTATCTTATTTTTTATCGAATAATTAAAATTTTGTTATATTTAAGATGCCAGCCAACTCGGCATTATAGAACAAATCCAAGCATTTGGTCCTTACCGGGAAAACAATGAAATAATACAAATTAAGCATTCTATTTGCAAGGACGAGTCAATCTCTTAAGCGCGAGCCAACTTTATCGGATTTAAAACTAGTTAAGCATTCTAATTAAAAGATAATTGAAAGTTAGGCTGATTGTTCTTGATACGAATACTAAAAACACTAGTCTAACTAGAGCAAATTTACTGACTCTGTAAAGAACTTATTGATTTTCTTCTCTTAAATTCCATCTCGACACCAGATTTCTGCGTGTAATTAAAAATAAATGATTCATCAGGCAGGATTGGAAAGCTCGACAAATTTCTTGAATTGCAGAATTTGCACGTATCTATCAGCAATCTGGATTTATCAAGGAAGGTTACACACCAGTGACAAGATTCGCACAGAATGAAAATAGATTGTAACTTTTTGTTATCTTTGTTCAGTTTGCTCAATCTGGAAACAATACGGATATAAACTTTAACAGCTGTTGCTTCAATTTAATCATTCCAAGGACCTATAGGTGTGTTTCTGCTATGGATAATACAGCAGACTACTAAAAAATATGTCCTAATCTGTTATTGTTTGATACCCTTTAATGCCTCATTTTTTTTAACAAAAGGTCGGGTATCTCAGCAGGCCTTTTGGCTACCGGAACATTTGCCTTTTCGAAGTTCAAAATCTTTGATTCTGCAGAACCGTAATTACCATAAATTATTGCCCCAGCGTGACCCATTTTTTTTTCTTTTGGAGCCGAGCGCCCAGCAATATAGCCAACCACGGGTTTGAGGAATCCAGAGTTTACGATGTATTCTGCAAGTTTTTCTTCAGCGTCTCCGCCTATTTCTCCAACGATGACGACCGAATCAACATCATCGGAATTCTTAATTAATTCAAAGGCCTCTATCAAGTTTGTACCATTTATAGGATCACCACCTATACCTAAGGCAATTTTCTGGCCTATGCCAGCTTTGCTTAAGTGATAAGATACTTCATACATCAATGTTCCGCTACGAGAAAAAACAGCGGTCTTACCCACACTGAAAGGTTGATGTGGCATTATACCTATCTTGATAACTTCGGGAATAATGACCCCCGGAGTATTGGGCCCGATTATCCTCGCATCATGTGCTTGTGCACAATTTACAGCGCTAATTGCGTCTCTTACAGGGACATGCTCAGGAATCGCTACTAGTAATTTTATCCCATTGTCAAGAGCCTCTTTAGTAGCTTCAAGGAAAAATGGTGCCGGGACAAACACTCCAGATATCTTAACATCAAAGTCTTTGCAGACTTCTCGAACGGAGTTATATACCGGAATTCCTTCGAAATCTTGTCCTCCCTTCCCTGGGGTTACTCCTGCTATTACGTTTGTTCCATACGCTTTCATCAATCGCGTATGCGCAGAACCAAAGTTCCCTGTTATGCCCTGAATAATAACTGGTTTTCTAATATAATTTGAATCACCCAGCCTACCGATCAGGAGTTCAAATATGTCAAAATTTATGGGCATTCATAGTGACTCCTCTCGAGTTATTGATAAGTGACGATATGGCGTCTTCAACACTATCATAAATATTAGCTCTCGTATCTGACAACATCGAACGGGCCTTTTCTGATTCGGCACCAGATATTCGTGCGTATATAGGAACGACAATAAATCCAGTCTTATATGCATCAAGAATAGCTTGAGCGACTAAATCCGTCCTAACAATTCCTCCGAATAGATTCACTAGAATTGCTTTGATTTTAGGAATCTTGCTGATAAGTTCCAAAGCCTGATATATTGTACTTGTGGTTGCCCTGCCACCAAAATCAAGGAAAGCTCCTGGCTGTCCCCCTTTGTCGCTAACTAGATCCAATGTTGACATGACCAATCCCGCGCCATTTCCAATTATAGCGATATCACCATCTAATTCTACAAATGAAAATCCATTTTCCTCAGCCTGGGCTTGTAAGGTTGATATTTGTTGATATTTTTTCATTTCAGGATGTCGAAAAAGGCTATTATCATCTATTATGACCTTGGAATCAAGTGCCATGCAACTCCCATCGGTAAGAACTCCCACTGGATTGATTTCGGCTAGTTCTGCCTCACTTTGGGTAACCAGAGTTGACAATTTCATGACAAATTGAACAAATGAATATAACCTTAATCCGTTAATGCTTAATTTTAGGGCCAAATCCTCTACTGTCTTTTCCGTTAATCCATTAGGGGGCACGTCCAAAAGTACCTTGTTACCGGCAGACTCGATATCTATACCACCCTCTTTAGAACAAATTAATGAGTAGTGCCTTCTTCCTCGGTCTAGAAATATCGAGAGGTACAGCTCCTTTGTGACATTTACCATTGCTTCGATTAAAACTCCTTGAGGTAGCTGACCGTTTACTTTCTTGTGAATAAGATCATTAAATTTTCCAACCAGTTCTGATTCTTTAAAACACTTTAGGATTGCCCCAGCCTTCCCACGACCACCGACCGTCAGTTGTGATTTGAGGACTAAAGGAAAACCAATCTCTTTCGATGCCTCTATTGCGGTGTTCTCATCTAATGCTAAGCTCGATTTAGGGATTGGGATACTAAATTTGGAGAAAAGACTTTTGCCTTGATGCTCAAGTAATCTCATATTGCAAGATTTTGAAGCCATTCAGGTCACTTATAATCGTAATTGACAAGTGATTCACTTAGAACTATGACGTGTTATTACTCAGGGTAAGGAAGCGTGACAATATCATTTAGCAAGCCTACTGCGGTGGCGGCGTTATGGTTATGACCAACATGTTTACTTAAATCTACAGGATCAACATGATTGGCGT